>NZ_JAJTDH010000129.1:0-13239 GCF_021300285.1 Microcystis sp. 49638_E5
CAGTTATAAGGTTGGTCTGGGTTGACCTCTTAGATTCAGTCGGGGGACTGAAGACCTTACTAGGCGGTTATTTCGGGCATTTGGCTCCCTATTTCATGCCTAAACGTTTCGCACTACTGTCTCATAGCTTATCAAAAATTAGTTATCAGGGGGTCGGTCGTCGATAACAAACTAGGCTAAACTCTATAGGAGAAACCCGATGAATAACTTGATTATTTCGGAAAAATATGGCTAAAAAGCTCGATTTTGTTATTCCCGCCATCGGTGGAGTCACAGGAGCTAATTTATCTGCTTGTCTGGGAAATATCGGCTTAGTCGGCGGATTTGGCGGTATAAGCGTCGGTTTAGTGGGAATGACGGGGATTGGCATCCTGACAAGTTCGGCAATTTATGCCAGTCTGCAAGGACTAGAAACAAACGATCACAATGTCGGGTTAGCTTTGGGAATAGGAAGCCTTGGCGGAATCGGTATCTACTCTACCTTTGGGGGTGTGGGAGTCGCGGTTAAAGGTACAGCTTTCGGTGTTGGTGCTGGTTCCATGGCGATCGCTGGTGGGATAGTCGGGTTAGGAGTCTACGGACTGATGAAAATGTTATCTCCCACCTACTCCGACAATAATTTTTATGGCAATCTAGAATTTTTTGATCGCATTACTAGAGAGTACGAAGAAGCTTTATTTTGGCAAGAAGTTACGGGGAAATATAAAAATCTAGAGGCAGAACTACAGGGACTTTTAGAAGAAGTATCTGTTCAGGAAAATCAACAGTTATATTCTACAGAAATTACTATTCCAGAGCGTTTATCTTGGCAGTGTTTCCAAACTCTTAAAGGTCATCAGGAAAATATTGGGGCGATCGATGTTAGTCCTGATGGTAAAATTATCGCTAGTGCGGGAGAAGATCAAACCATAAAACTTTGGCAGCGAGAAACGGGTAAATTAATTTATTCCTTTGTGGGAGTTAATGAACCGCTCCAAACTCTGGCGATAAGTCCTAACGGTAAATCGATTATTGCTGGTGGATTAGATGGCAGAATTAGTCAGTGGCAATTAGAAACTAAGCAGTATAAAAGTAGTTTTTTCGCTCGTGTAAATGCTCCCCATAGCCATGATGGTGTCATTTTACAATTAGCTTTTGCTGCCAATGAAAGATTTATTGTTAGTGCTAGTAACGACAAAACTCTGCGAATCTGGGGTTATCATACAGGAGAATTAAAGCGAACTTTAATCGGTCATGAGGAGGCAGTTAATACCTGTGCTATTAGTCCCGATAGCCAAATTATTGCTAGTGGTAGTGATGATAAAACTATTAAATTATGGCGATTTGATCATAGTTATGCTTATCAAACTTTTATCGGTGACAGGGCAGCCGTTAACAGTTTAGCTTTTAGTAATGATGGTCAATATCTAATTAGTGGCGGTAGTGATAAAACGATTAAAATCTGGGATATAAAGACAGGAGAAATTATTAAAAGTTGGCAGGCACACGAGCAGGCAATTATTAGTATTGCTATTAATCCTCATCGCCATTTAATTGCTAGTGCTTCCCGAACAGAAATTAAAATTTGGCAAGGACAAACAGGAGAATTAATTAAAGTTTTACGGGGAACTGCTCCCTTAAAATTTAGTCCTGACGGTCAATTTTTAATTACAGGTAGTTATGGAGGTAAGGTAAAAATATGGTCAGAAATGTTAGGAGAATTAGAAATATTGCCCTCCGATTCCGAGGATTGGTGGGAGGTTTTAGAAATTTCTAAGAATGCCAGTTTTTCAGAAGTTAAACAAAGATATTATCAGCTTGCTCGTCAGTATCACCCCGATCACAATTCCTCCGCCATGGCGATTAAAATTATGCAAAAAATTAATCGAGCTTACGAGCGGTTTTTATTTTCTATCTCCCAACAGTAAAATTGTGAGCCTAGGGTCAAGTATTTAGCTATCTTTCGATTCTCCCTTAATCCCCCCTTGATCCCCCCTTGATAAGGGGGGTGCCGATCCCCCCTTGATCCCCCCTTGATCCCCCCTTGATCCCCCCTTGATAAGGGGGGTGTCGATCCCCCCTGCCCCCCTTGATAAGGGGGGTGTCGATCCCCCCTGCCCCCCTTGATAAGGGGGGTGTCGATCCCCCCTGCCCCCCTTAATAAGGGGGGTGTCGATTCCCCCTTAATTTCCCCTTGATAAGGGGGGTGTCGATTCCCCCTTGATCCCCCCTTGATAAGGGGGGTGTCGATCCCCCCTTGATCCCCCCTTGATAAGGGGGGTGTCGATCCCCCCTTAATCCCCCCTTGATAAGGGGGGTGCCGATCCCCCCTTGATCCCCCCTTGATAAGGGGGGTATCTGATAATTTTTAACGACTACCTACTTATCTCACCATTAAGATAAATGCTATAATTATTCAATTCAAGAGCCAAAAGTAAAACCAGAAATATAGAGAGCTTAGTAACAAGCTCTCTATAAAGTTTAGGTATTCTACCACTTATCTTCCAGACTAGGATCTGTTAGCAGTATTCAAGCTACCCACTTGAATATTCAGATTAATTTTTTGTCCTTCCCGGCTAATTTCTACGGGTAAATTATCGCCGATTTGAGTATTATCAACAATTTCCTGAACCGCATTGGGATCGGTGACATTCTTACCACCTACAGACTTTAACACATCACCCGATCGCAATCCTGCTGCTGCGGCAGGAGAATCTCTCATCACCCGCACTAACAAGACACCAGAATCATCGGGGATAGTCCAATTATCAGCCATGGGACTATCGGCTAATTGTTCTTTTACCTCTGGGGTTAACTGTACCATTTGAACACCGAGATAGGGATGTTCCACCTTACCCGTGGCGATTAATTGTTCGGCGATTCTTTGGGCAGTTTTAATCGGAATAGCAAAACCTAAACCCTGGGCATTTTGAATGATAGCGGTGTTAACTCCGATAACTTCTCCCCGAGCATTTAACAAAGGTCCGCCGGAATTTCCGGGGTTAATTGCCGCATCGGTTTGCAGGAAATCCACCCGTTTATCACTAGCACCAATTTGGGAGCCATTGCGTTCCTTGGCGCTAATAATCCCCGTGGTGACAGTGTTATCTAATCCCAAAGGATTACCGATAGCGATCGCCCATTCTCCCACCTGTAAACTATCAGAATTACCTAATTTAACCGTGGGTAAATTGCTCGTTTCCACCTGTACCACTGCCACATCAGTTAAAGGATCACTACCTAAAACTTTACCATCAATAGTGCGACCATCTTTGAGGGTGACAGTCACCTTATCTGCTCCCTCGACAACGTGAGCATTGGTGATAATTTTACCGTCATTACTGATAATAAACCCGGAACCTGTACCCCTTTGAACTTGTCTTTCTCCTCGCTCTGGTATTTGGGAACCGAAGAAGCGACGGAAAACAGGATCGTTAGCAAATTCCGAAAAATCACCGCCGCCATTGACTTCCCTAGAAGCATTAATTCTTACCACCGCCGGCCCCACTTCTTGCACCACAGAAGCAACAAAATTGGTGGGAATAACTAGGGTTGAGGGAGCGGCTGCGGCTGCTGTGGAGGGGCGAGGATTATTGGTAGCGGTGGCAATATTTTGGGCTAATTCTAGAGGATTTTGACTGTAGGCGTAGGTGGCCCCGATACCTAACCCGGCACCCAAAACCAGTAAGGAGGAATAGGCAAAAAGTTTTTTCATTGCAGAAGATTTGGAGCGTTTGGGATTGCCTTCGTTGAGCGGGGAAATATTATCGTTAAAAATATTGCGAGTCATAGTTTTTATTGTTTAACCATTTTGAGAAGGGAATAAAAGTCAGTCCTAATAATCGTGGGTGTGAGAGGAGTGTTTTGGAAAACGGCTTGGGACTGACTATCTCTAATCTAGGCGGGGGATATGAACTTACTGTGACGCAGACATGAACTTTTGATTACAAGCTCATTGTTTTATAGTTTTTGACAGCTATAAGCATTAATACGCATGGCACAAGTGAGATGCTCCTCAGCAGAATAGACTCACTACTATGGCGCAATTTAGTTTTTGGGTTGCATTAATTAACCTAATCTAGGGAAGATAACAATAGAAAAAAAGGAATTATGAGGATAGTTTTATGTTTTGTTAGCCTTTGGAATGCAGGAGAAAAGCCAATAACCAACCGCTTGCTAAACCGCTTAGATTTGTAACCGCAAGAATCAGAAAAATAGCGAAGGAGCTAAAGTTTTTCTTGTCTAACTCAAATGCAGTACCAAACTGAGTAGATACTATTACCATGCTCCCTATTCCAGTTACTACTCCCCCAAGAACATTCCCTGACATAAGACTGAAAGTAATACCACCTATCAATCCAGGAAAAACAAAAAACAAGACAGTTGCAAACTGATTTGTTTTTTCCCAGTATCGATAGAACAATAAGAACCATAACCCAACCACTGCCGCAACCCCAGCCAGAACCCCAGCCACAACCCCAGCCGCAGCCCAAAACCCAGCCACAGCAGCCACAACCCAAGCCACAGCCCCAGCCCACACAGGCCAAAACCCAGCCACAGCCCCAGTCACAGCCCAAGGCACAGCCGCAACCCCAGCCACAGCCCAAACTTGCCATCGTGCTGAACTGACAGCTAAAGTGTAACCAATTACACCATAAACAAGAAACACACCGAAAACAACAAGAAACACACCGATTAACCAACCCCGGGGAAGAGCTTTGAGTTTTTTCTGAAGAGAATTTTCAGAAGGTTTTGGGTTAACAGGGGCTGTTGTTTCAGCCACTTTTGGCTCTTTCCTTGGCTGTGGGGGATTAACTATTTCTTGACGATATTTTTTTTCTACAGGAGGCGGTGGTAATTCCAATTGTTGAAGCCAATCGGACATAGACTGAGGGCGGTTTTCTTTTTCCAAAGCCATCCCCAGAGTAATGGCTTTGTTAAGATGATCACTTAAATTAGGATTAATTTCTTTCGGTGATGTTAAGGGACGATTATCTAAACGGCGTTCCATTGAAGGAGTCGGTTTTTGCCCAGTTACCGCATAATAAAAACTGGCGGCTAGGGCATAAATATCCACGCTCGGCTGACGATTGGCTTTGCTACCTTGATAAACTTGTTCATAGGGGGCAAAACTGGGATTTGCGGCATAATCCGTCGAACTACCAGCCGGAATAATCTCTTTAGCAATGCCAAAATCAATCAAGATAGCATTCCCATTGGGTTGAATCATAATATTGCCAGGGTGAGCATCTCGGTGTACGATTCCTGCTTGATGAACTGCCTCTAATGCGCTGCCAATTTGCCGAATATATTTTAAACATTCCGCTTCCGATAATTTTCCTTGAGTTTTCACCCTTTCCATCAAAGTTTGACCCTGAATAAAATCCATCACCAAACAGGGAACTTGACCTTCAGTAAAAAAATCGGAAATACGGACGATATGGGCATGGGGAGTCTGGGAAAATTTGGCTAACTTGCGCCCTTCCGCCTCAAATTGTCTAACATAATCCTCGTATTCCGTATCTCTTTTTTGCAAAATATCAGGAGTTTTGATCACCACTTCCAGGGTGAGTTGGCGATGACGTGCTTTATAGGTCAGGCCAAAACCTCCCCGTCCCAAGACCTCAAGGATCTCGTACTTGCCATTGTGGAGGAGTTGTCCCGCTTGCCAAACCATAGAATTTTGCAATAGTTGTTTTTATCATACCAAAAAATCTGCTTTTGTCTCAAAATTGGCTTATGTTTTGGTATTTGAGTTTGTAGGGGCGAAGCATTCGGATAAAAAATTTACGGTTTCAGCGATAGGTTATTGCCCGAATGCTTCGCCCTTACGGGAGTTTGGTGGTGCTTAAGTTTACACCAATGGCACGTCTTGCATCCCATTGTGGTTAGTGAGTTTATCGAACTGCAATCGCCCTTGATCCCCCCTTGATACCCCCTTGATACCCCCTTGATACCCCCTTGATACCCCCTTGATCCCCCCTTGATCCCCCCTTGATAAGGGGGGTTTGATCCCCCCTTGATCCAGGGGGGTTTGATCCCCCCTTGATCCCCCCTTGATAAGGGGGGCATTTGATAATTTTTAACGCCTACCTACTTAGGAGAAGATGGGGGAGAACCTGTCGGAGTTGGTTGAGGTGTAAACTTTTGCTTCATCAATTCTGGTACACCTAAAGCCGTTAATAAAGTAGCAATCGCCGCGACACCAGCCCACACTAATGTCCAATTAATAACAATGGGTTGAGATATTTTAAATTGTTCTGGTTTGGGAATAGACAAACCTAAATCCTTAAACCATGCTTGCACTGACTGAGGACGTTTATCTATGTCTAATTCCAATGCCCAAAGAATTGCTTTGTTGATATTAGGGCTGATTTCTGAATTGTAGGTTTTCGGCTCAATTAAAGGCTGATGATCAATTTTTCGAGTCATCGCATTCACTGGAATTTTACCCGTTAAAAGCTCGTATAACACGGCTCCTAAACTATAAATATCGGTAAAAGCTCCGCGTTTAGCATCACGAGAATAACACTCAATAGGCGCAAAACCTGAGGCTAATTCCTGGGTACGAGTTTTGGTTAATTCCTCATCAAAATCTAAGGCTAAACCAAAATCAATTAAGACCGCTTCTGGTTTACCAGTCCGAATCATAATGTTACCCGGTCGAATATCTCGATGCAGAAAACGGCGACTATGTACCACCATTAAAGCCTGTCCAATCTGCTCAATGTAGCGTAAGGCTTCTTTTTCTGGTAAAATTTTTGTTGATCGCCGATCTAAGGTCGTCCCATCAATATATTCCATAACCATGCAGTTAGCTTTACCCTCTGAAAATAACTCTTTAACTCGCACGATATGAGGATGATCACAACCTTTTAATTTACTCGCTTCCTGCCAAAAAAGTTTCTGTAAACGCTCAGACTCCCACAATTTAAAACCCACATCCCTCGGCGTTTTGATCACCACTGAATCACCATTGCGATCGCTGGCTCGATAGGTAATGCCAAATCTTCCTTCACCCAATACTTCCTGAATCCTGTACTGGCCATCTTTAATTTTCTTGCCCAGATCCCAAACCATTAACTCCTAGCTCCTCTGCTCACAAACATTAATTAAACTTATTTTAATAGCGATGTCATTTTCCCAGAAGTATAACCTAATGTGGTGTTAACGACCGGCGACCGGCGACTGGCGACCCAATTAGATAAATTTGACCTAATCTTAGGTTTTATGGCTAGGATTATCTCTTGTCTTTTTTCTCCTCCTGTCTCCTCATCTAAGGGAAGATTTTTGATTTTTACAGGATTTCTATTAATCTTTCAGCAATTCTAAGCGATAACGATACAAAGCCACAGGACGATTCGGCGCTTGGAAAAAATCCGGGGATTGGGGGGAAAGATAAATGGCTGTCACCTGATCGCCTAGAATTTTATTAGGAGATAATAACTGATAGGCGGTGGTGGTTTCCACCTCATTAAGATAAGTGTTGGTTTCTCCCCGGAAAATTTGTTGACTGATTTCCGTGGCAATAAATTGATTTTGGCTAGGAGTTTCGCTATTTCTGGCAATTACGGTGGAAATTAGTTGATGAGCGCCGCGTAAAAAGGTAATCTGACGATTGGGATTATTAGGGTCAGTTTTTACCGATAATACCGATTGATTACCTAAATAGGCGCGACTAATTGCTAAACCATTAAAGGATCGATCGGCCACAATTGATGGTTTACTGATAATAGTGGATAAAAAGGCAGCATTTATCGGTCTGGAAATAGCTTTCTCGATGAATCTCACCGGAAACTCGATCGATTTTTCTAGGTAACGACGATTACTTTCAAAACCAGGTGTGATAATCTGGGGAGAAAGAGGAGCGGTTAAATCGATTAGGGTACTGGTGACAGTCCAATTGCCTACCATCCAATCGGGATAAACTAAATCTCCACTGGCAAAACTAACCACTGGTTTAGTCATCCAGCGAGGATAATTAGTTAAGCGATCGCTTAAATTTCCCGCTATAGATAATTCTAAATGGTTACTACAGCCTAGAATTAATACTAACAAGAACAAAATTATCCTTTGCATGGGTAAAAATATTTTTTAAGTAATATTCTTTAATTATGAACGATTTGATCAACTCCCAAGCCTTTAATCTCGATTCGGCAGTAATTCCCATCGCACCGACCGGTTTTAAATCCGGTTTTATTGGCATTATTGGTCGTCCTAATGTGGGCAAATCCACCCTGATGAATCAATTAGTGGGACAAAAAATCGCCATTACTTCCCCCATCGCTCAAACTACCCGCAACCGTTTGCGCGGCATTGTCACCGACGAGCGCTCCCAGATGATTTTTGTCGATACCCCCGGCATTCACAAACCCCATCACGAATTAGGCAAAGTTTTAGTTAAAAATGCTGAAAACGCCATAAATTCTGTAGATTTAGTTTTATTTGTTGTCGATAGTAGTAATTTTTTGGGCAATGGCGATCGCTATATTGCCGATTTACTGACTAAAAACCAAACTCCCACGATTTTAGGGCTAAATAAAGCCGATCAGCAACCGGAAGCCCCGGAGCCTATCGACGATAGTTATCGCACCTTAGCGGCGGAAAATAACTGGCCTCTGCTCAAGTTTTCGGCACTGGAGGGGACGGGAATCGAAGAATTACAAAATCTGTTAATTGATTTCCTCGAAGTCGGTCCCTATTACTATCCCCCCGATTTAGTCACCGATCAACCAGAAAGGTTTATTATGGGCGAATTAATCCGCGAACAGATTTTACTGCAAACTCGTCAGGAAGTTCCCCATTCTGTGGCGGTGGTGATTGAACGCGTCGAGGAAACTCCCGCTTTAACCAAGGTTTTTGCCGCCATTAACGTGGAACGAGCTTCCCAAAAAGGGATCGTCATCGGTAAAAATGGCAGTATGTTAAAAGCGATCGGCTCTTCCGCGCGATCGGCTATTCAAAAGTTAATCGCTGGGGAGGTATATTTAAAATTATTTGTGAAGGTAGAACCGAAATGGCGACAATCTCGCTCACTTTTAGCAGAATTTGGCTATCGCACCGAGGAGTGAAGGGAGCGGGGAATTATGAATTATGAATTATCAATTATGAATTGGTGAGCGGGAAGAGGGAATTATGAATTATGAAGTGGGGAGAAAAAATAAAAATAATCTCCTGACTTCTGAAGACCGACTTCTGAAGACTGACGGCTGATAATTTTCACTTTTGTAGTAGAATGGAGAACCACTAATAACTGATTTCTGGAATAATGGCCGATATTACAAACCTAATCAAACAGGTACACCAAGAGGCAAAAAAAGAGGATTTTCCCATCGATACCCTGATTTACCAAGAGGCAAAAAAAGACCCCCTTGAACCGGTTTTGTATGCTGGTAATCTTGCTAGTCAGTTATGCTTTTTTGGCCGGGATTTAGGACGAGATGAAGTGTATGCGGGACAACCTTTGATCGGGGCTGCCGGTAGAATGGTAAGAGAGGGATTTTTTCAAGCTTGGCAGGGGAGAAAATCCCATGATCGTCAAGAGTTATTATCGGTGTGCGATCGAATTTTCCTAACTAATACAGTTCCCTACAAACCGCCTGGTAATAAAGCTTATTCTGGGGAAGTGAAAGATCGTTTTCGTCCATTTATAGAAAAACTGCTCGTTTTTTATTGGCAAGGTGATCATATCATTCCCCTTGGCACGGAAGCTTTTAAATGGTTTGAACCCTACGGTAAACCCAGAGAAGTAGATAAATTCTATCTTGATAAAGAACGCTTTACTAAAAAACTGCTAGTTACCCTTACCGCTACCGATGAACAGGGATTAAAACAGCAAAAGGAAGTGACTTTATTGCCTCTCCCCCATCCCTCTCCTCTCAATCAAAGATACTATGCTCTTTTTCCTGATTTATTACAAAAAAGATTAACTGAATTTGCCTTTTAACCGATGAGAATTTACGGCAATCGTCCCATAAAAACCCTAGCAGGACAATTAACCCGTCCGACGACAGCAAGGGTGCGAGAAGCTTTATTTAATATCTGGCAACAGAAATTATCCGGCTGTCGTTGGTTGGATCTTTGTGCGGGTAATGGTTCCATGGGTGCGGAAGCTTTATGTCGAGGTGCGAGTCTAGTAATCGGAATTGAACAATCAGGACGCGCTGGCGAAATTATCAAGGAAAATTGGCGCAATTTAGCAACTTCTCCCCAGCAATTTCAAGTAATTCGGGGGGATGTACTGACAAAGTTAGCCACTTTAGCGGGGAAAAGTTTTGATTTAATTTATTTTGACCCTCCCTACGAAAGCGGGTTATATTTACCGGTACTAACTGCCATCTCTCAATCTAATTTATTAGATTCTCTGGGGGAAATTGCCGTGGAACATAATCCCAAATCTTGGCAAGCAATTAATCTAGAAGGTTTAACCATTTGTCGTCAAAAACGCTACGGCAATACTACGTTAACTTTTTATCAAAAAGCAGATGAATTATGAATTATGAATTATGAATTATGAAGTGGGGAGAAGGGAGAATAAATAAAAATAATCTCCTGTCTCCTGTCTCCTAACCCCACCAACAAACTTTTTCAGCAGACCCTACTTATTACAAGCGGAGAATGGGAAATCTGGGTACTGCCGCAAGAAATGGTCAATTTTATTTGGCAGCCCAGAAAAATGGCTCTTCTGGTTTTTGTGTGGAAGGAAGAAGAATAGGGATAATTTGGGTGCATCTCAATTTGGTCGAAATATCTAGATGACATTTTGGGCGCACGCGATGCGCCCTTACCATTGGCGCAATCATATTATTGTAGGGGCGAATTGCATTCGCCCTCTTTGAATAACTTCTGCTGCTCACCTATAGGTGTCGAGGAGAGCCGAAAAATTATTATTTCTCAACAAAATCACATAATTTGTCACTTTTCTTGACAATTATCCTGAGTAAAGCGAGAAACTTTCTGGCAACCGCAGTTAATCGCCCCCCTTTTTAGGCTATTTAAAGAAAAATTAGGGTTTATTTCGATAAAATTAGCAGTAAATAGGCTGTAACCTCCTAAAAAACTTAAATCCCTTCTCCTAGTCCTTTTTTTGACCTAAAACTACCCCGAAGTTTCCTGACACGGCAGCCGAACTCTCTCCCCTTAACCCTTGCTGCTCCCCAGAATATTACCTAGTTTTTGTATAAATTTATACCCGACAAAAATAGTCGGGTATATTTGACACCAAGATTTTGCCGGTGATAGGATGTGTGTAGATTCAGTTGACGGCAAGACAGGAAAATCATGACCCTAGCGACAAACATCAAAACCTCAAAATTCATCCCCACCTTTACCCGCTTGGTTTCTAAGGAAGGAGGGACTTCTTACCCCCTGAAAGCGCTGAATATCTGCGAAGAAACCTTTGCCCCCCTAGAAGTGGACTACGATTACGACCTCATCCGTCGCACCGTTACCAGAGAAAGCATTCAAGCAGGTCCAAATTCCATCTGGCGCTATCGTTCCTTTTTGCCAGTGGAAAGTGAAAATCCCATCGATGTGGGTACGGGTATGACTCCCCTAGTTAAATCCCACCGTTTAGCTCGGCGCTTGGGTCTAAAAAATCTCTACATTAAAAATGATGCCGTCAATATGCCCACTCTCAGCTTCAAAGATAGAGTGGTATCCGTCGCCCTTACCCGGGCCAAAGAATTAGGTTTTACTACCGTTTCCTGTGCTAGTACGGGAAATCTCGCCAATTCCACCGCCGCTATTGCCGCTCACGCCGGTTTAGACTGTTGTGTTTTCATTCCCTCCGACTTAGAAGCGGGTAAAATTCTCGGCACCCTAATCTATAATCCCACGGTCATGGCAGTTAAAGGCAACTACGATCAAGTTAACCGTCTCTGTTCAGAAGTGGGCAATACCTACGGTTGGGGTTTTGTCAACATCAATCTGCGTCCCTACTATTCCGAAGGTTCCAAAACTTTAGGCTTTGAAGTGGCTGAACAATTAGGCTGGAAACTCCCCGACCATATTGTCGCACCTTTAGCCAGTGGTTCCCTCTTTACCAAGATTTATAAAGGCTTCCAAGAATTCGTCAAAGTCGGTTTGGTGGCAGATAAAGCAGTGCGTTTTAGTGGCGCTCAAGCGGAGGGTTGTTCCCCCATTGCCCAAGCTTTCAAGGAAGGACGGGATTTTGTCGCCCCAGTTAAACCCAATACTATCGCCAAATCGATCGCTATTGGTAATCCCGCCGATGGTGTTTATGCCCTTGATATTGCGCGTAAAACTGGCGGTAATATTGAATCCGTCACCGATGCCGAAATTATCGAAGGTATTAAACTTTTGGCAGAAACGGAAGGCATTTTCACAGAAACCGCAGGCGGTACGACTATCGCTGTCTTGAAAAAATTAGTAGAAGCGGGTAAAATCGACCCCGAAGAAACCACGGTCGTTTATATCACTGGTAATGGTCTAAAAACCCAAGAAGCGGTACAGGGTTATATCGGTGAACCCCTGTTAATCGAACCGAAATTAGAAAGCTTTGAACGGGCCCTGGAACGTTCCCGCACCCTCGAACGCCTCGAATGGCAACAGGTTCTCGTCTAGAATTGATGTTCGGGGATGATGGGGCAATTATCCCCTTGCCTCATCTCCACAAGCAATTTAAATTTGCGCGCAGCTTACTGTCCTTTCCACTTTTTCCTTGATATCTATGGCCGTAAAAGTTCTCGTTCCCACTCCCCTGCAACAACTTACAAAAAATAAGGCTACCGTCGAGTGTAGTGCTAGTAATGTCGGTGATTTAATCGAATCCTTAGAAGCAAGTTTCCCCGGTATTAAGGCCCGCTTATGCGATGAAGAGGGCGCACCCCGGCGCTTTTTAAATTTCTACGTCAACAGTGAAGATATTCGCTTCCTCGATGGGACAAAAACCCCCTTAAAAGATGGCGATGAAGTCAGTATCGTTCCTGCGGTGGCTGGAGGTTAACCTCCCCATAAGTTTGTTTTCCGTCAATTGTAATTAAACCCCTAGAAAGTGATGTTTTCTGGGGGCTTTTCTTCAGGTAAGTTTTAGTTAGGTTTGCCAGAAAAACCTAATCTTTGTGTCCTTTGTGCCTTTGTGGTTGTTCATATTATTATAAGCTGAGACACATTTGGTCAATTGCCATAGAAGTTCTCATCTAAGATTTGCTCTGGCAAGAAAGGACAAATTTGAGGATAATCATTTTCTGGGGGAATCCGAACACCAAATTGAGCAAGTTTCCCTTCCTTAATTGCCAC
>NZ_JAJTDH010000044.1:0-23480 GCF_021300285.1 Microcystis sp. 49638_E5
TATCTTTTTTGATTTTCTGAGCCTTGTCCATAATTAAAGTTATTAAAACATTGACTTAGATTATAGCATTTTTTTCAGAAATTGGTTTCCACGTCTCAAATGTAAATGCTATAGCAGTAGGAAGTCTCTGGTTTTGGGGAACGCCGGAACTGCGGAACAGTTTAGTGATCACATTTTGACATAGATTTTAATAAACTGACAAATTACTTAAAATAATTTAAACTTTTTTCCAGAAAAATTGTTAAAAACTTGACATAAATACTAATTTACCCATCTTTGAATGATAATAATTAGGCGTGGGGAATGAGAAAAAATGAATGTATGAGGAGAGACAAGATTTGAGAAGAAAGTAATTAATATTTCCTTGATCAATAGGTGCGATAAAGATAGCTATGTAGGTCAAAAAATAGGCAAAGTTTACCACGATTATCAAGAAGAAAACGAAGAAGTGATCGGCAATACTTGGCAGGAATCCTATCAATTTACCATAGAAGCTTAATAGTTGACTAATCGCAGAAAGCCCCGCGCGAGCGTAAATTTTCCCGCAATTCCTCGGTCATACCCACGTTATCGGCAAACTTTGCCCCCTTCACTTTTGCCCCGCTAAAATTCGCTTGAGTGATGTTGACTTCAACTAAATTAGCCCCTTCTAAATTGGAGCCAATTAAATTAGCTAAAGCCAAACTAGAACGGTAAAAATCAGCATAACTTAAATCGGCATTAGCTAATAAGGCTCCGCTTAAATCCGCTCCCCTAAAACTAGCATAACTGCCATTAATTTCACTTAAATCAGCATCGGTTAAATTGGCCCCCCGCAGATTCGCTTGATAGAGATTGGCCATGCCTAAAGATATACCACTTAATTCCGCTGCTAGGAGATTTGCCCCAGTAAAATCCGTTAGGGGATCGAGTTCAGCTAATTGGACTAATTCCAGAAAATCATCACTAACAGAAGCATAAACTGCCTCGATTTGTGCTGGCAATTTCTCTAAATTTTCTGATGCTGCCGCTTTCGGTTCAACTAGAACAGTATCTAATTCTACCTGGGATGAACCCCAAGAAATACGACTCAAAAAAACATCAAATTGATTTTCCATCAGGAAAAATGCTAACTTTCGCTCTAAAATACTATGTTTATTGGGACTTATATCGTGTTTCCATAATCCCGATGTTTCCGTGATACAGATATCGGCAGCTGTCAGCGAAAATTGCACCGTCAGATGATAAGGTTCTTCCTCGACACTCACGGTTCCTAGGTTAATCCTTTCGATCGCTCCTGTAAATATTGACTGAGGACTTTTGAAGGATAACCGCCATTGATGATTATTAATACGATTTATGTATAACTCTTGACTAGAAAGAGGATTTGGTGTCAGGTGACAATTAACTAAAACAAAATCTAATTTTCCTCCTTTCAGTCCCCATTTAATTTCCCCGCCGAGGAGAGATTGAATTTGAGCTTGTAGGTGTAAAGTTAAATATAAATCAAATTTTTGCGAGTCGGTGGCTACTGGTTCTAGGGTTAACGATACACTATCGGGATAGCGATCGAAGGCAGCTAAAAGACGCATAATCCAAAAAAGAAAAGCTAAAATAAACAGTAAAAAAGTGGTGATTCTCTGGCCCTAAAGCTGAGAACTCACCCCTATTTAAAACAATAGCTGATTTTCTCGATCCTCGATGAACCTTTATTCGGCGATCGCTGAATGATTGCTTCTGAAAATCAAGGTTAAATTAGTTGACTTTCTCTTTTTTGCCGATATTGCCGTCTGCATTAAAAAACATCGGCAAAAAGCGTTCCATAAACATTTGTGGATCACGATTCCAGGCTTTTTGCGCCGCTTCTACCCGGAATAATTGCAATTTCGGGTCGAGAAGGGATTGGGGTAAACGTTCCATCAGATATTGAGGACGTTCCCAAAGCGGCATAGTGGCGGCGATTTCCATTAAATGACCGACGCGGCGCAATTCTGCCCCCAGGGTGATATCCATACCCGATTCATAGGCGGCCTGTTCGATCGCTGAGTATTTGGCCTTAGCTTTTTCGACTTTTTGCCGATGTTCGGGGCTTTTTTGGGCAATTTTGGCTAACCAACGATTACCCCAACGCACATGGCCCGCTTCTTCGGGAAAGATTTTGGCGATCGTTTCCTGAATTTTCAGATTTTCTGGGGTTTGTTCCCCTTCTTTGAGAGCATAAATATGGGCGGCAAAGTATTCGCATCCCCGTTTTTCGGTGACGTTAATTGCCGCTAGGGCCGCAATCAGTCCATCTTCCCTTTGTTCTTCGCCTTGGAATTGATCTTGATCGAGAAGACGTTCAAATTCATCGATATAGGACAACCCCGGCGGTTTCCCCACATCGGCCCCCAATTCGATCAATAAATCGGTTAACCAGTAGGCATGGCGGGCCTCATCGGCAACGTGGTGGGAAAGATCCTGTATCAGTTCTTGCGGTTGTCCGTCTAAGGTTTCGATCAGTTCGGTGAGGTCTTTACAGCTACGTTGTTCGTTGTAGCGGTAGCGGTTGAGGGTGACAAGATGAATTTCGCGATCGCTAATGACCCGCTTCATGATGTCGCGAGCGCTCATCGTCTTCTTGAATTTACGAGGGTAAGCAACGGTCATGAGTTTGTATAGTTTTGTAAAGGTCTTCCCGTATTCTAACCCCTAAGAATTGAGGAAGTGTTTAAGGCTTGAGGTTTGCATCATTTTGTCAACGGCCAGTAATTCGAGTTTTGTAAGAGATCTTATGAACAGAATTAACAATATTGTTTTGGTTCACGGTTTTTGGGCCGATGGTTCTAGTTATAATCAGATAACTGCCCAGTTATTAGCCGAAGGATACGCAGCGATCACAGTGCAAAATCCTCTCACTTCTCTAGCCGATGACCTAGCTGCGCCGAATTGGTATATTGTCTCTAGTCAAGATCAAGCCGTCCCCCCAGAATTACAGTTTAATTTGGCCGAGAGAATGGGAGCAAAGACAGTGGTTTTGGCATCCGGTCACGTCCCTACTATTTCCCATGCTTCAGAGGTTTTAGAGGTGATTAGAGAAGCCTCGAATAGGGGATAAGTAAATCGCCATTTTCTCCTTAAACAATACCCGACCGCAGGGCAATTACGGCCGCTTGTACTCGGTCATCCACGGCTAATTTATTCATAATTCCCCGCACATGGGTTTTAATCGTATTGGTACTTAAATAAAGTTGTTCGGCGATTTCAGCGTTACTTTTGCCCTCGACAATTAACTTTAAAACCTCCATTTCTCGCTCCGATAAAAGTGCTAGATTGGCATTAGGTTGCACTGCCGGCGGTTTGAGATTATCCATGACTAAACGAGCAATTTGGGGGTCTAAATAGGTGGCCCCGTCCTTGGCCGCTTCAATGGCGGCCAAAAGGCGATCGAGACTCGCTCCCTTGATACAATAGGCATCAGCACCACTAGCCAGCGCCGCGATCACTTCCTGTTGCAGAGTGTGGGAAGTGAGCATGACCACATGAACATTAGCTAAACCCTCCTTAATCTGTTTAGTTGCCGCAATGCCATCGAGACGGGGTAAACCGATGTCCATGACCACTAAATCTGGCCGTAGGGATAGGGCTAATTGTACCCCCGCTAGACCATCACTAGCTTGACCGACAATCTCAAAATCCGGCTGTTCACTAAGTGCCTGTTCTAAACCTAACTGCATTAAAGGATCGTCTTCAACAATTAAAATCCGCATGATCTTTGATTCCTAACGGGAAAATGTACGGTTTTCACCCATCTGCATGAGGCAGAACTACTCCTAGTTTAGGCAATCTGGAGATAGATTAACAGTGATTCAGTGACCAGTGATTCAGTGACCAGTGATCAGTAAACAGTAAACAGTCATCAGTCATCAGTGAAAAGACAGTGGGAAACTACTATTTGATACTGCTCGCTTAATACATACTGCTCACTTAGAACTCAAATCTGATAACTGATAACTGATAACTGATAACTGATAACTGATAACTGATAACTGAAAATGCTACGGATTTCATCAGATCGGTCTAAAATTGTGCTTGTTGCCCTAGTTTATCTGGGTGTTGGTTGGCTAGGCTATCTCTGCTTAAATTTAGGGTTGCGACCTTCCCCGATTTGGATGAGTGCTGGTATTGGCTTAACTGCCGTTTTTTTAGGGGGAAAAAGGCTAGTTTTAGGCGTTTTTATCGGTGATTTGCTTCTTACCTTCTTTTTAGGGGCCAGTTGGCCCATAGCTCTATTTTCAGCACTCGGCAGCAGTTTATCGGCCCTGTTAGGGGCGCAATTCTTGCATTATCTGAGATTTTCCGCCACTTTACAGCGCATTCGCGATATCCTTTTACTGGTATTTTTAGCGGCCTTATTGGCCTCGGCAGTTAATGCCACTATCGATACTTTTGCCCGTAGTTGGCTAAATACTTGGGATTGGCGACAATTTGGACAGTCTTGGGGCATTATCTGGCTCGGAGATAGTACGGGAATATTAATGACCACGCCGCTGCTGTTGCGTTTTTTCTTCAATCATCACTCCCTGCGAGAACCACGGCAACCCCAACGCCTTGGCGAGGCCTTACTTTGTCTGAGTTTGCTAACGGTGGTGACTTCCGTGGTTTTTGGTGATCAACCAAATTTTCTTAACCCCGATTGGAGTATGGTGCAGTACCTCGAATATCTGCCTTTTCCCTTTGTGGTTTGGGCCGCCATGCGTTTTCAGACTTGGGGAGCGGTAATAGCGAATTTTTTAGTATCTATTTTAGCTTTGATGGGATTAGCTGGGGGAATCAGCCCTTTTATCCTACAGGCTCCCGATTATACCAGAGGTGTCCTGATCTTACAAATCTTTTTAGTCATTGTCATGTCAACTTCTCTGTTTTTATCGGCGGCGATTACCGAAAGACAACAGATCGATCGAGCTTTAAATGAAACTTTAGAACGAGAACATTTTTTAACACAAGTTGCTTTAAAAGTCCATCAATCTTTAGATATAGATCAGGTTTTAAACACCATTGTTGAGGAAATCAGAAATTTGCTCGATGCCGATCAAGTCTATATCGGTCACTGTCAAGAAGGGGGTTGGTCCAAGGTCATCGCTGAGTCCCGTCGTCCCGAGATTCCCTCGCTGATGGGTTGGTTTCCTGAACCAGAATTACTGGAAGAATTGGGACAATTATTTTCTTTAGATAAGTTAATTATTGCTGATAATACCGCTAAGGTGCAAACTCTGCCCACTCTCAAGGGTTATTACGAATACCTGCAAGTTAAATCTTCTTTAGTTTTACCTCTAACGGTTAATAATCAACATTTAGGTGCTTTAGTTGTCCATCAATATTCCCATCCCCGTCATTGGCAAAAAAGCGAGGTCAAATTATTAGAACAGTTAGCCACCCAAGTTTGTATCGCTATCGGCCAAGCGCAACTATATCAGAGGGTGCAAAGCTTGAATAATAATTTAGAACAGGAAGTGGCAGCCAGAACCCTGGAACTGCGGGAAAAAGTCCGGGAAATTCAGCGTTTATACGAAATGAAAACGGTTTTTTTACAGGCAGTATCCCACGATCTCCGCACTTCGATTATGGGATTAATGATGTTATTAAAAAATTTACAGTGTCGGCAAACGGAAAAAGTAACTATCTCGCGAGCAATGCTCGATCAGGTGGTGCGTAGTTGCGATCGACAATTAACTTTAATTAATGCTTTATCAGAAAATCATTTTGCTGAAGAACGGCCTTTAATCTTGCATCGTCAACCTCTATCTTTAAAAGAACAGGTGAAAATTTGGCTCAAAGATTGGCAAAAAGATTTTGATTTATACCAAGCTACTTTTATTAATCTTCTCCCCGATAACTTACCCGCTATTGATGCCGATCCTTGTCAGCTAAGAAGTGTTTTTGAACAATTATTAAATAATGCCTTAAAACATAATCCTCCACCGATTCAATTAGCTTTAGATGCTCGTATTGAACAGGATATGCTCTACTGCACTTTAAGCGATAATGGTATTGGCATGGACGAAGAACAATGTCAACATCTTTTCCATTTATATGTAAGAAATCTTCATAATCAACACCTAACGGGAATCGGTTTAGGTTCCTACCAATGTCGGCAAATTATCGAGGCTCACTCTGGCAGAATTGGGGTAAAAAGCACCCCCCGGGTTGGCTCACAGTTTTGGTTTACTTTACCCCTTGCCCATCAAAATTATCGAGTAATTAAGCAGGAGTTAGTCAACAGTAATCAGTGATTTTTAACGAGAGCGAGATGATTATGCTTATCGCTCTTCTGGAACTCTGGGGGATATAGAATGAAGATATATAACCTGAAATCAAGAGGTGGTAGATGGTTAAGCCACTCCCAGCCCAGCCAAAGGTTAAATTCAAGGCTTTTAACTCCGATATTCCGCACATCTTCATACTAAATCCTGTTATTAAAAAGTCAGTCAATTCTAGGGGAGAAATCAGCCTATTCCCTGACTTCCCCCAGAATTATCGTGGACAAAGCTCTAATCCTTAAAATCTTTTTAAAGGATAAATGCCCGGCGGCAGCCAAAATCCTTCTGTGTAGCCATTCTCCCATTGTATATAAACATGATCGAAGAAATCGAGGTTTTCAGCATGAAGGTCTTTAATTTGCCATTTAGGCCCGTTTATTCCAGTTTCGTGTTTGCCCTGTTGATCATCCCAATAATTCTCTGGGTTGGGAAATTGAGTCCGTTTTGCTCCATCTTTGGTGATGTAATAAATGTGATCCGATTGATCCTGATTATTTCGAGGCCATCTTGCTCCAATTGCCCCACGAGGTGCTAGGTAATCTTTTTTCAGAAAGTAGAGAAAACCGAGACGACGCAGTTTTTTCTCAACGCCTGTAACTCGAATATTCTCAGTTGAAAAGGGATCTTTAAACAGGGCTTTGACAGTGGCTAATCCTAACTTTTCAGCCAGATATTTCATCACACAGGAGACAGAATAAGCACAGGGTGCATGATGAATACCGTATTGATCTTTGTTTTGTTCAACTAATTCGTTTAGTTTCTTATGACCTTCCTCCGTTGCTTCCATAAAGGTTGTTTTGGACTGAAGAATGGGCAGTATTCCTTGTTCAAATAACCGGCATCCTTCGGCATCAGTTAACCTGTGATCTGTCGGCAGAGACTGGGTGTGTTGGAGGTTTTTGTAAGCATCTAAAACCAGACCCCCATAAATAGTTTTAGTATAATCTGAGGAATCTGCCACATAAATTATAATGCTGGTTTCTTCTTCATGATTAGCTTGATCATAGCCAAAGGCAGTAATTTTGCGCTTCCCAGGATTCGTGAATCCTGAATAAGTAATCGACCAAGAACCGTCTGCTTTAACCTGATTATTGCCTAGGGAATATTTGTCATCTGCTTTGAGTTCTACAGTGACTATTCCAGAATTTACTTTGCCTGTAAAAGTAACAGGTTTTAGACATTCAAAGCGAGCATCGTTGATGGGACTAATAATTTGTAAGGAAGTCATGGCATTTCTCCTATGGGATTGTTGAAAAATTTACTGTTAGACGAATTGATCGCCCAATGAAGGATTAAAAGCGATCGCTTCCAGATCGGTACGATAGATACCAACTTTATGAATTTCCTCTGGTAATCTTGGCCAGATGTGGATTTCACTCTCAAAAGTGCGCCAAAATTGCGGGGTAATTCGGAAGACTCGGTTATTAACACTGGAAAGTCCTGCAAAATGTTCTTGCATTCTGACATTAACGTGCCGATTTAAGACCTCAAAGACTTTTTTGACCGTAGCAGGATTATCATATCCGTCGTAATGATTGAAAGTGATTCCTGTTTGATTTTTTAGCTGATTACAGAAGCTTTTAGGTTCTTCGAGTCGTTGAACTTCTTTATAGCCATTAGCAAAAACATCATGAGCAATGGCTTCTAAATAAAGTTGTCTTTGAGCGGCAGGATTTTTAGCGTAGAAAAGAATTTTTGCCACCGCCAAAGTTGAGCCAACACAATTGCCAAATGTTCCCCAACTACCGAAGGCCAATAAATCATCATAAGGTAACACAGAAGTGGCATTCCAAGCCCCATTAAAAAGTCGGCCATCAATGATAACTAATTTAGCACGTTGCTCGGAAGAATAGTTCTTATATTGAGCCAGAAAATGCTCATCTAACTTCGCTTGTTCCCTGTCGTCTTTCTGATAATCATTAATACTACCATTTTGACGACGAGTTAAAATAGCTACCTCGAAATCCCAGTCAGTTTCTGATTCTTCTAACCCAACTGCTGGTAATTTTTCAGTCACAAGTTCTTCCGGTGGTCGTCGCCCGTCGTACCACATTTCAGTCTCCTTATTAGAGATGCAGACACGCACTTTAGTTTTAGGAAGAGTTTGAGCGATTCCCATTGCTACTAATTCATCTGCTCCCCAAGTAATTGGCTGTTTGAGAGCCGAGAGATTATACTTATCCAGAAGATTGTATAATCTTGTTTGCATTGTTTCTCGCACATCTTTGGATGAATGTTTTTGAGAATCTCCCATCGCACAAACGACAGCTGAGATTTTTCGATTCATCGACTGTAATAGACGGATAGATTGTTCGAGTCTCCACAACTCTTTGTCGTGTCTTTCTTTTGCCCAATCTGGATAAGGAGTTGCATCTGGTTGAGGAGGACCGACACCAACAAAAGATTGGACAATAACCGCTTTTTCAAATTGAGAAATAGTGGGGAGATAATCTTCGGGATATTGTAGCAATCGTTCTGCAATAATGAACGCTGTATCCTTGACCCGAAGTAGTGTAATCATTTGTCTAACTAAAGAATCTGTTTGTCTTCTCGGACTAAGAACGTACACAGGACAAATTCTTTCTGAACGGTTGTCTTGTCCATTAGGGGGAATCCCCACTCCATCTCCATCTTGTTCTGTTGGTCGATGATACACCTTAAATTGAGACTGCTTAATGTCTTGTAATATCTTGGCCACAGGGTCATTACTTTTAATTTCGACATGGGGAATATAAGCGAACCATTTCGCTATCTCATTAACAGGGGTTGTTAATTCTAATTCCCAGTGATTATTGTCCGCAGATTTGTAATCATTAATCTCAATTTTATCTCCTGCTGTCAAGGAAAATTTTTGAGTAAGATCAGTAATTTGACTGCTATCTAGGGTAGATTGTTTGATAACAGTATTGACTAGAGCTTTCAGTTTTTGAGTAGTCATCATTTTTTCTCCTTTTGGCAATATGAGAGGATTATCTAAGTTTTAAAACTAGCAAAATTTGAGGACATAACCCTAATTAGGGACAGTAAATTGCATAAACTTGGCAGGTATTGCACACTGATTTCCAGAATCCCCACTATTGCCATCAATCAAAATATAGGCTGTTCCATCAACGATCGCTAATCCTTCTGATGACTGGGGTAATTCTCGAAGGATTTCAGGTTTAAGAATCGTATTGGGTTTGAGATCCTCAGCCGATAGTTTCCAAAAAACGAAATTATCTTGACCATCTTTCGGACCGCCAGCAATTCCCCAAATCTGGTTATTATCAAAGGTAATTTCTCTGATTCCCCGTCCCCCTAAATCTAGAAGTGTTGCACCATCGAATTGATAGTTATCCAGATTAGCCATTGATAGTAAAACAGCATAATTCTTAGCGTCTAATGTGACAACGGGAGAACGTAAGCCAATCCAAACCTTGAATTTTTCGAGGGATAAAGGCTCAGGAATGGCTACTGCTCCTTCCGCATTAAAAGCATTGGCTTGTTCACACGCCACTTTATCTCCTAATGATTGATTAGCCTTGGTTTCCGCCTCATCAATAGCACGACTCACGGCACTGATAATCTTGTTAGAATTCACATCTAGACCTTGAAAGAGAACTTTAGAATCGATTTGAGGACTTTGGATCAGTTCACCAATAATTTTTAATTGATTTCCCGACAATTGAGCCTGTACAAACCGTTGTCTATTTGCTTTGATCTCACATTTATTGTTACGACTGTGAGAACCGAAGAGAAGAACTTTATTATCATCTAATTTTGCGATCGCTTCAATGTCACTTATTTTTTTCTCTAAGGCTAACTGACTTTGACGAGTTGAGTCTAATTGCTTAGAACTCACAGAATAGAGAAAGAGAGCGTCTTTTTGTTCATTATCTGCTACTAAAAGGCAATTTCCTTCTGATTCTGGACAGGTTACTTTTACGACAGCAGATGGTTCACAGACAGGATATTTTCCCAGTGTTGATACATTGTCAGCCTTAATATGAGCCATCGGGAAAAGCCAACCGAGAAGAAGAGCCAAACTAAGTGCTGATAATAGCTTGAAAAGGTGGGTAATTTTCATAGAAACAGTCCTTAAATTATGAAACACTCGATCGGGGGAAGCTTAATTCAGGAAAATAGTAATAACTCCCCCCATATTTATGTTGACAATTTTAGGTCAATGCGGTGTAAATTTCCTCCGATATTTCGGTATCTTTATAGTATTCAAAGTTAATTTCTTGGACTGTTTCTGTCATGGTGAATAGAACATCTTCAATCTCACGAATCAAGGTTTCTAAATTCGTTTTTTGGATTAATTCCTCAGCAATAACATGACCGAGAAGTGCCATCACTTTAATCGTCACAGGTAAGACATATTCATAGGTATCTTTGAATCCCGTCATTAATTCCTGATCAAATCGTTCTTCGTCCCAGTGGGAATATGCTGTTCCTGGACCATAATCGGTTTCAACAAACATATATTGTAGTTCGGGAATCTTCTTGATTGTTTCGGGTTTAAAAGCACCCGTATTTTGATAAAACAAATTCATCCATTGATCCCAACCAAATCCTAATGTATGTCCAATTTCGTGAATAATTGTGCCAGCAATACCATAATTAGTAAACGTTCCAAGATACTTAGTATTAAACTCAATCTTGCCATAGACGGTATTGCCTTGTTGATAAGGTTTATAGGCTCTAGCAATCACAGAACCAGGACTATAAAATGTTCCTAGTCGGATCACAATATTAGACTGAGGAATGACAAAACGATTCCAAAAGTTACAGGCTAATTTAGCGGTTGCTTTCAGCTTCCCATTGTCATCGTTTAAGATTTGGTAAGTAATCACCGTGCTTCGGTTAATATTTGGGCGAATGATATTGACATGAGGACTATAAGCAAACCAGATGACTGAACCATTGACAGGGGAAGATAAAAGCAATTTCCAATGATTATGATCCACCCTGTCATACTGTTGAATCTCAAGTTTCGATCCAGCTAATAAAGTAAATTTTTGTCTTGGATCGGTTATCTGTGTACTATCAATGGGGTATTTTTTAATGACAGTATTTACCAATGCTTCGATAGCTTGAGTCGTCATAAACTTTTCTTCTCCATTGCCAATAAAATCATTTGAGCGCACAATAGTATAAGGTTTATCGGGATAAAAATTGTGGTCTTTATCCATCTCTCCCCGCACATAAGGAGCAAGGGGTGCAACAGCTTCTATGTCACGATGAAAGGCCAGAGTTTCTAATTCAACCCATCCACAATTGCTATTTACTCCTTCAGGTTTAGAGATAGCTGTACCAAGAATTTCAGAGACGGGAAAAAAAGGTTTTTCTCCACCGATTATTCCTTTGATATAAGCTCCTTTAGGGATGCGTGCTACCATGTCTCCATGAAGGCTTAAATCATCGAGTTCTAGCCATCCAGGGATGCCTTGGTTGGGATTGAGTTCTTCAGGGATTGATATCATAATTAAGTCCTCAAATAAGTGATCATAATTATTAAAACTAGGAGGGGATTAGATTGATTTTGCCCTACCTAACAAAAAGTTTAAGTTTCTTTGACTTCTGCGTATTCGTCAAAGACAAAATGAACATCTCGATCGCCTTGACTTTTATCTGGCCATTTCAGCCAATAGTGTCGTTCTTCACGGCGAAAATCTAATACAGGATATTCTCCCAAATCGATATCTATCAAAGTTTCTGGCGGTAAGTCAGATGACTGTAAAGTAGAGGGTTTAAGAATGGTTTTTTGGGTAACTTTTAAGATACCGGGTTGAGATTCTGATGTATCTTGAGCATCCCCAATTAAACCGACTTTAATCGCATCTGCCATTTTTTCAGCATCAAAGAGATTCAGATCCGCCTGAGAATCAACAAAACAACATTCAATTAAAATGGCTGGCATTGAGGTATGTTTAAGGACAAAGAATTGAGCATTTTTGACTCCTCGGTTTTTAAAGCCAAGCTTAACGATTTCAGTGAGAACCGATTGAGCGATCGCTTTTCCTATATTACTGAGGGCAAAAATCTCTGTTCCAATTGGCTTATCTGTACGAAAAGCTTTACCATCAGCTTTATTAAAGTGAATGGAAACAAAGATATCTACTTGATTGACGTTAGCTTTATTGACGCGTTTTCGGAGAGATTCTCCCTCTGCTGCTGTGCTAGGAGTGCAATTAATCACGCTGTGACCTGCCGCAGATAATTTCTTGATTAACCGAGTTCCTACATCTTTCGCCAAGTCATCTTCCTTTTTAAATCCCACTGCGCCGGTATCCCAAGGGGGGCAATTGTGTCCTATATCAATGCCAAATTTCATAATCAGACTCCTTATTTTAAGTTAGATGTAAGGGGCTCAAGTTAAGTCAATGCCGACAATATTTTATCTGTGATTGCTTAACTTGACGTGAATTTTTGGACAAGGAACTAAGCAATTGAACACCAACGGACAATGGTGTAACCAATCACACCGGGATCACCGTTGCTGTTTAAATCAGCCCAGAATCTGGTGTATTCATTAGGAGGCATAGTCTGACATCCAGCACTGAAAGGATTCGTTTCTCCACCTTGATGAAATAACATCGTTGTTCCAGCAGAAGCACGAGGTTCATTAGGTTGAAATAGGCCATCGTGACTGGTATCTCGTTCCGCCATGGCTGATGCGGTAGGACACAATACTTTACCCAAGGTGGCACTTGTTCCTGTTTTATATTCGTAATATCCTTCGGGTAAACGTCCTAAATCCAGTCGTCCATCACCATTTGCATCAACCCCCATTCTGTTGCGATCAGCCAATGGATTATTACTATCTTCATACTGAGATGAGGGTTCCGTGTTAGAGGCGTATTTACGAGCGTGTTTCCCCGCGCCATCTGTCCAGATCATGTAAGTAATATCATCGTAACAACCATGCCAATCATTGACTTTTGTACTGGTTTCCTTCCGGAAAGAGATTAAGTTGCGTTTACGCAATGTTCCGCCATTATGGGTGATAATCTCGGCACAATAATCGTATTGCTCACTTTCCGATAGATTAGAAGCAGGAGGGTTGATTCCCGAACCCATCAGGCGATCAGAGGTTAAACTTTCTAGAACCCAACCGGAACAAGGTGAACTAATACGAAGCCATCTCGCACCTTGACTATCCAAACCAGCATCTACGACAGTTAAAGCCGTGTTATTGTCTAATTGACCCACTTTTTCATAGGTAGTTCCAGGTCCAGAGCGCACATTTAAGGGAGGATTGGCATCAGCAGCAAAGACTCGATGCAGCGAGGAAGTTAAAGAAGTAAAGACATAACCTTCCACAGGTTTATCAATGCGGAGCCAATTGTCATCCGTCCCTATCACGTTTAAGGGTGTGCCATTAGTCAGTTCTGTCACCACTGAAAAGTTTGTTCCTGCTCCTGAACGGACTTTTAAGGGCGGATTTGGGTCATTGACAAACACGCAATAGGAAGATTTTGTCAAGTCACGATGAACATAACCTTCAATCGGTTTACTAATTTTCAGCCAATTGCCCTCTTCACCTACAACCGTTAATCGTGTCCCGTTATCTAAACGCCCCACAGGATCATAATTACTTCCTGCACCTTTCCGCACATTTAAAGGCGGATTGGCATCACAGACAAAGACGAATTTTTCGGACTGAGGTGGATTAACGATGGGTGGTTGACTTCCTAAATATTCCTTAACTCCCGCACAAATTTTCTCAACAATTTGCTGATAACCGCCATCTCTCAACCAAGTTGCATCTTCATCATTGTCAATGAAGCAACTTTCAAGCAATATGGTGGGCATAGTACAATCATGGGTACAATTCCAGACACGACTATACCAGTCATGGACAAAAGGCGTTCCAGCGTATTCATAACCCCGTCCTTGTAAAGGCAGTCCTCGGAAGTGTTTATCGATGATTTTGATAAATTTCTCAAATTCTGGACTCCGATTCACATAGAATAACCACCAACCTTTTGCCTGTCGGTTACAAGCATTATGATGCAGACACAAACAAACATTTGCACCACTGTCATTAGCTCGTTGTTGCAAGGTGGAAAGGGAAGCTAATTCATTTTCTTGACGACAGATAATCACTTGATAATTGCCCGCCGCTTCTAAACGGGCCTTAACTTCAACTGCTTCTTTCCAGTTGTAGTCTTTTTCCCGTAAATTTAGCGTATGGTTGACTGCCCCTGAATCTGTCCCTCCATGTCCTGGCATAATAGCAACTTTGAAAATCCGTGATGGAGGAGGTTGTTCTCCACCATATTCATCTAGTAAGCTTTGAGCTTCAGGGAAAACATTTTTGACCTTACTGACATAGTTTGGGTCGGTGGCATAGCCTTTTTCCCAAATATATTGTAAATAGCCTTCCGGATCATTATCGTATTCTTCCCATCCCTGATAGGGGGAGTTCGGACGACCGATAAACCGCCAATATCCCATTGCAGCCTGTTCTGCGGTTTTCCAATGACACCAATAACAACCATTGGGTTCGCTAGGGGTAACTAACCAAATTTGATGGGTGATTTTTTCGGTGTAATTGTCGTCAATTTTATCTCGCCATTTGAGTCCACCGGGGTTTCCCGCTTCTTGAAAAAGTTTACTCGTACCTCGTGCAGATTCAACGATTGCTTGTGCTAATTGAACAACCCGTAATTTGCGATACCGAGTGGGAATTTGTTCGGTGGTAGCAACGGCACGCACATAATCAGTCCATGAGAACATCATAATCATTTCCTCCTATTATTAAACAGTTTCCAAATACTAAAAGTTAGGGAATGCCAATTAATTGATTACTGCTCAAAATTCTTGAGATTTTCCTTTAAGTAAGCCAAGAGAATCTCTAGACGTTTTGCTTCCGCTTCAGTGAGGTGATCGCCCTTTTGTTTTAACTCAAAATACCGCTTAGTAGAACTAGCTAAACGAATAGTTTTACCCAATTCTTCTAAGGCATTGAAGTAGGGAATCACGGTATTAGAAGGGGTTAAAGGATAGTTAGTAGTTCTGTGGTAAGCTTCCAATACTTCAGTAGCTAAGTTTTTCTCGATTTGGCTGGGGGCTAAAGTAATCCCTTTTTTGATGTTAACTACAATATAAGGACTCACGGGTTTATTATTAGTTGAAGTCACAATCCCATTCGATCCCATTTTCAAGGTTTCTATCTCAACGGGTTCAAAGAAAAAGGCATAAGCTCCTGTTTGTAAGGGAGCTTCTCCAATCACAGGTCTTTGCTCAACGTTAGCAGGATAAAGACCAAAAGTTGATGTTTTTACTTGGGGTTGAAATCTAGCTTCAACAACAGTTGCTAGAATATTATTAATGCCCTGTAAGGCTGTACTTCCCACTGTTGTATAAGGTATTAAACTAGGAAAAGCCGCCCCTACAGTTCCTACAACTTGCTGCAATGACTTGGTAACTTGTTCTAAGGTAGAACGTCCTAATCCTTGACAAAAACTACTAAACGATAAATACAATCGCTGAGATTTTTCATCTTTTTGAAAGTCTTCAATGACAGCAACATTTTCAGCCCAAATGTCTGTTACATCTAAAGTCATTCCAGAGATGTGATTAAGATAGTGAACCTTTAAAATAGGGGTTTCTTGATCTCCTAATCCTATCTGACTGACAAGAGCGAAATAGTTATTATCCCACTGTCCTGCTAAATAATCACCTTTGTATTTAGTGTATAGTTGCAGTGAAATTGTATTGATCGAGATAGTAAAATCCTCCGCAGGAGCAATTAAAGCATCATTGTCCTTGATATAGGGATCAAGTAATTTTCCCGGTTCGTGAAGAGGAACTCTACCAATAGTTGTCGTGGTCATTTGATATTCTCCTGATGGCATCAATAATGCAGGTAATACATCTAAGCAATTACTGTTGTCCCGGTGATTAAATCTTTAAACTTTGCCGCAACCTGATTTTCCCAAGCCTGAAAAATCAGATCATCTTCAAATAATTTTTGAGGATTAATGGTAGAATTAGGATTGATCAGAACTCCGATATCTCGGTATTCAGGTTGCTCATCTAAAGCGTAAGCTGCTAACTCACTACAAATCCATTTATCAGGACAGTTGAGAGCTTCAGACAGTAATTTTTTGATTTTTTGACGTGATAAAAGACTGAGTATCTGACCGGGTAAACTTCCAGAAAAGGCATGAGCTAGGATTAGTTTATAGTCATATTTTTTACCTACTTCTGGTTTGAGAATCTCAACAATACGCTCTGCAATCTCATCAGTTAAATCTTTGGGTTTGCGGAAGAAAATTTGGCAATTAGAAGGTTCAAAATAGGGATACAAAGGATTTTCTTCTACCATATTCGTGCCAGCATTCGCTTCAATACAGGTATTTTCACCCGTAACGATGAGAGCGTGAGTAGCATAAATATTGCTCATTTTATCCCACTTAGTAAAATAAGCAATTCCTCGACCAACTGGATTTGTTCCGTCATAGGTAAAACCGATGTAACCCTTGTTATAGTTAACTCCGTAAACAGGGTTCAAGGTGACAATTTCAAGTCTGGCTTTTTGTTGTAGTTGAGTAGTCATTTTTTTGCCTCTCAGAACGTAACAAAGGAAGTTCTAACTCTGTTCGGAAGTGATATAGATGAGTTAGATAGCTGGCGTGACTAGGTAAAATTAGTTGCGGTATTTATACTTAACACTCTAGATTATTTATCAGAACTTGCTGCCCCAAAGACGGCAAATTAACATATTTCTTTAGGTTTCTGTATATAAGTTTACAGAATATTGTTCGGCTATTTATTAATAAAAAAAGTTGAGTTTGATTGAAAACCATCCTAACACCTAAGCTCGCCAATCTGAACTTTAGCCGATTCTCGATCGCAATTTTAGCCCACCCTAGCACTGCGCTCTTTTCCCAGGAGGATTTTTACCAAGAAAAATGATCTGTCTGCCTGAGAACAGGCTATAGTGATCATCAAACCCTCAGTGAAAAACTTCCCGTGTCTTCAGTATTCCGCCTTCCTCCCTATTTTTCTCCCGCTCTGCAGCGTCGAGTCATGAAAACTCTCGCCGCAAAAAAAACCCGTCAATTCTTGACATGGGCGGCAGCTTGTGCTAGTTTTTTGATCCTCTGGGCGTGGAATTGGCAGTTAGTTTTGGCCACTTTAACCGGGGTGGGGGCGATGATCGGAGTTTACCATCTCCAGGGTCAAAACTGGCCATCGCTGTGGCTGTGGGGGCGTGCTTTTTTCAGCGCCGATAGCGGTAAGTTAACTTTAGCGGTAGTCTGTGGCGGTTTAGGCAGTTTAGCCACCTATCTCGCTGTGGCAATTTGGACCTATGCCGAAAATCGCTGGTTGGCCCTGGCCTCAATTTTGCAAGGATTTGGCACGGTTTTGACCTTAATCCTACTAGGATGGCATTTTCTCGACCATCGCGGTCAAAATGAGTCCAAAAACTTTGATCGCTGGTTAGAAAAATTAACAGTCAATGATCCCTTAATGCGCTTAATGGCAGTCCGACGTTTAAGTGAAATGCAACTTTCCCCCAGTCGTCGAGAACAATGCCAAGAATACTTCCGCTATCTTCTCTCACGAGAAACCGATGCACAAGTGCGATCGGCTTTACTCGATAATTTTGCCGGCCAAGAAACAATCAAACCGCAACCTTTACAAATACCCCTACAGGTGAAAAAATCCCTCTTTAAATATGATTAAAAAGCTCTCTGCTATTAGCAATCAGCCCCCAACTAAAGCTGACTGCTAGAGGCTGAAGACGATATTTTTTTACACCAAAGTTAACTGGCGATCCTCGATATTTTGGAACATCAGCGTACTCAGATAACGTTCTCCAAAACTAGGCTGAATCACCACAATTAATTTACCCTCATTTTCCGGTCGTTGGGCCAGTTGAATTGCGGCACAAAGATTGGCACCGGAAGAAATCCCCGAAAGTAACCCTTCCTCTTTTGCCAGACGACGACCAAATTGAAAAGCTTCCTCATCACTGACAGTAATTACCTCATCAATCAGATCTGTGCGTAAAACTTCCGGAATAAAACCCGCACCGATACCTTGAATTTTATGAGGACCGGGATTACCCCCAGAAATCACCGGACTATTGAAAGGTTCCACCGCAACCACTTGAAAACTAGGTTTACGCGATTTAATCACTTCAGCGACTCCCGTAATCGTGCCTCCAGTACCCACACCTGCAACAATAAAATCTACCTGTCCCTCCGTATCTTGCCAAATTTCCTCAGCAGTGGTGAGACGGTGAATTTCTGGGTTGGAAGGGTTGCGAAATTGTTGCAACATATAAGCGCCGGGGATACTATCAACGATTTCCTGAGCGCGTAAAATTGCCCCTTTCATGCCTTGGGAACCGGGGGTAAGTTCTAGGGTAGCACCGTAGGCTTTTAACATCGCCCGGCGCTCTAAACTCATCGTTTCCGGCATAGTTAAAATCAAGCGATAACCCTTAGCTGCCGCAGTCATCGCTAGGGCAATTCCCGTATTGCCAGAGGTGGGTTCCACTAAAACCGTGGTTTCTGGATTGATTAAACCCGCTTTTTCGGCACTATTAATCATGTGAGTGCCAATGCGGTCTTTGACGGAAGCAGCGGGATTCATCCCTTCTAATTTCATCACAATTCGGCCAAGACAGCCCTCCGCCTGGGGAATCCGATTCAATTGTACTAAAGGAGTGCGGCCAACCAATTCGGTGACATCGTGAGCGATACGCATGATATTTTCTCTGTCTGGGTGATTCGTGTGCTTATTTATAGCGGTAAGCTCTCAGCTTTAGCGTTTGAGAATTTCCTCACTAGCCAAGGAGGCGCTATATAGCTCACTTATAGCAAAGGCCAGCCCTAGATCGGTAAAATTTCCATTTTCCTTTGTTTCTTTCGTCAGTCCGAGTTGATTCCCAGAGACAGGCACAACTACCATGACCGATAAGATTGCTTTTTTCCAAAAGCTTATACTTGTACTAAAATAACTATGGATAGTTTACTAAAGTCAGAATTACGGTCATGACCATTAAATCTAATCTAGCCCTATTGAAAGAACAACATATAGAAATCAAGGGCTATTTGAGCGATAGGTTAAAAGCACGTCATCTAGAATGGATTGTAGAACATCTTGATGATCCTGTAGCGGCGGAATTGTTCCAGATTATCATACAAGAACGAAATGAGAGAGCCAAAGTTAATTCAAATCAGTCCTTGCAAATATCCAGACACGAGGGCAAAATTGAACAGTTAGGAAAAAGTAATCAGAATTTATACAACCAGAATGTTGAGCTTAAACAAGAAGTCAGTTATTGGCAAGAAAAAGTTAATGAATTGCTACAAAAGTTAGAGCAGTTACGTCAAGATTTATTAGATTTTGATCAATCTGAGATTTATCGTTTAGGTCAATGGTTAAAGGCTAGTCTATCTAAAACTGGCCAGGAACGTCAACAGGCTTTACTAGAAAAGGAATTAGTTCATAAAGACAGTTATAATCTAGCGGTGAGCGATCTAAAAAATACTATTCAGCAACAACAGGATGGGATTACACAAATAAAAGAGCGAGCCATCTCTACAGTTGAATCTCTGGAAAAAACTAATGATAAACTACGAAGACAACTGGGGGATATTAAAAAATATATTATTAATAACTATGGCGATAAAAAGTGGCAAGAAATCACTCGTTACTTTGCAGATGACCAGGAACTGAAGCAATGAAGTTACTAGAAGAAATAAACTATCGCCAATGGCAAAAAAGAAATAGTGAACTATTTCATGGCCTTTCCCTAGAGCAACAAAGACAAGCGAGAAAAAAGGGCTATTATAATAGCGGCTGGGGGAAGGTTAAAAGCTCTTGGGAGCTTCTTCAGGATTTTAAAAATAATACTTATAAAGTTGTCAGTTTATTTGAGCATGAATTAAATAAGGGAAATCTTGTCAAAGCCATTGATTTAGCCATTATTGAGTCTGAAAAAGCTAAAAAAATATCTGAGGAAGGAAAACAAGAGTTAGAAAAAATCTCGAAAAATTTGCATGAAATAGCAGATAAAGCCTTGGCTAAATATCCTTTATTATGATTATTATGTACTGCCATGAATAAAATATCAAAATCAAAGTTGTCTCAATTATATAGCTCCGATGAAATTGCAGAAATCTGGAATGCTAATCAACATCTAGCAGTTATCGAACATCCCCAAAAAGGATTAATTAGCCCGAATCAATATCGAATAATGGCCAAAGAAAAACCCTGTCCTTTTTGTGGCAAAAAGATGAAACATGGCGAAGAATTTAAAACTTCTTCCCAGTCAGAAGCTATCAAAAGGGGTTACGAATATAATAATTCTCAAGGGGAAAAAGTTATTAATCAAATCAATCAGATATTTTTTCATCCCAATTATGTCACTATCGATCATATAATTAATAAAGCCCGCTGTCCCGAAAAAATGTTTGATTTTGATAATTTACAACTGGTATGCTGGCAGTGTAACCAAGCAAAAAGTGATGATAATGCCTATGAACTTCGTCACACTTATGAGTATTTATCTAGTCTAGTCGATCAAACAGCAATTCGTTATCCTCTTCTGGAAAAGACCAATGACTTAGCCAAGTTTAACAAACTTTTTAATAAACCTTAATTAACTTTATAATCTGAGCAAATAGCCTTCAAATTTAATCGAAAACCCATAGTAAAATTCCACTATAATTGAATTGAGCTAATCTGAGTCAAAATCAATAACTTGTTTGCTTTTGCCTCATGTCTAAAAGAGACAATTGACACCTATCATTACGTCGCACTTTAGCAAAGGAGAATTTAAAGTCAGGCTAAATTTTTGTAAAAGTTTCTTGACTATTATGACAAAAGATGCTAGGTTTTCAGATAATTTTCAGTAGTTTTTGATGAAATCATCACAAATTACTGGCAAGTTTAATAGACCTCTTGTAAAAATCAAAAATTGTTGTTGGGGTTAGGAGCCAGTAGTCAGTAGTCAGTAGTCAGGAGAATTAAGAATGAATAATAATTAATTAAATGGTCTATTTACAGATTTTATGCAATTTAATCCTTATTTTTGCCGTTTTTGAACCCTTAAAAATTAATTATGCAAGAGGTTTAATTATGAAAAAAGGTTGAGCGCCGATGGTCAAACCCGAAACCTAGCTGCTAACAACCGAAAAAGTTGGGTTAGTATGAGGGGAGATACCCTCTGAGGAGTTGCACTAATTATATGGACATCAAATTAATCTTGTTGGCATTAACGGCTGTATTCACCGTCTCTTGTCTCTTTTTCGGCACCCGCAACGGTTTTTACGATAGCGATAACTACGATGGCAATGGTTCCGCTCACTAACCAGTCATCATAATCAGGGTTGCCATGGTTCAACGCTCTACTGCCGTCTGGGGGTCAAAATCCCTTTTATCCTGTTTACCTTTTGGTGTCGGTCACGCGTCGGAAGGGGTTTGTCTCCTACTGAAAATCGGTCCCTATCGCATACTTTTAGATTGCGGTTTGGCCGATATGCAACCCCTGACCCAAAACAAAAAACCACCCGTGGATCTGGTGTTCTGTAGTCATGCCCACAGCGATCACATCCGTGGGTTAATGGCTCTCCATCAGACCTATCCCCAATTGCCAGTTTATGCCAGTGAGGTGACAGTACAACTGCTGCCCCTACAATGGCCCGATTCTGCCGAGGAAATCGGCAGTTTCTGTCAGGGTTGGCCATGGCGATCGCCGATCGCTCTCTTTGATGATCTCACCGTCGAGATTTTTCCGGCCGGCCACCTACCCGGGGCCGCCGTGGTTCTCTTCACCTACAAAACCCCCAAACGCACCTATAAGGTCCTCTATACCGGCGATTTTTCCCTGTCTAATTTTCAACTGGTGGAAGGATTATCGATCGATCTGCTGCGGGGAATATCCCCCGATGTGCTGATTATTGAAGGCAGTTACGGCACAGAACGCCATCCCCACCGACGACAGCAGGAAAAACAGTTGATGAATCGCATCTATCATGCGATCGCTGAGGGGCAAAATGTCTTACTACCCGTCCCCGCTTTGGGATTGGGTCAAGAAATTTTAAAATTACTGCGGTCGCACCACCAATTCACGGGCCGCGACATTGATATCTGGGTTGGGGGCAAGATCGCTAAAGCTTGCGATGCCTACCTAGAAATCTTACCACAATTTCCCGCATCTGTCCAGAATTTTGCCAAACATCAGCCCTTATTTTGGGATGAGCGCATCTGTCCCCGGTTGCGAAGGTTGCCAGAAAAACCGACACCTCTAGGGGGAACCACTCCGATAATTTTACTAATCGATCGCCTAGAGGAGGTGAGTAAATATCTGCAAGGGGATAAACCTTGGTTAATGTTAGCTCCCCAACACCTGCACGATATCAACCTGGAGAATCCCCGATTAAAAGCGGCACAGCGTTCGGGATTAATTAGCCAAGAAACCTATCTACTGGCCGAACATAGCGATAGTCGCAACACCACCCAACTGATCCATAACCTGCGACCACAGCATATCATGTTCGTCCATGGCTCGCCCCTATATCTAGCGGATTTGACCAGTTTAGAAGAATTACAAAGCCGTTATCAACTCCATTCTCCGGCCGTGGGAACCCTGGTAGAATTGCCTATTGGCGATCGCTTTATGCAACCGACACCCCCGGCCCCCAGTCACTATGAGGGAGAATTAAATGAATCGGATTCGATCATCACTATCACCTTACCAGAGTCGATCACCCGGGATCCCCGGTGGAGTAATTTCGCCGATACGGGACTGGTGGAAGCTCGCTGGCAAGGGGAAGAATTATTATTGCGGGGAGTCTCCCAACGGGAATTATTAAGCGAGAGTCCTAATCGCATCACCAAAGCTTTAGAGGAGATGGATTGCTGTCGTGTCTGTGTCCACTACAAAAGTCAGCGCTGTTGGAATCCCGCTTCTCCCCTCTACGGTTTTAAAGTGGTTGCCGAAGGCTATTGTCCCGTTTTTGAGGCCAATATATGATTAGGGTCTGCCTCCATACAGAAATACTAAAAAATTAAATTTTAACTCAGGCTCTGTAAGACTTTTAGCCATAGCTAGTATATTCCTAGGGGGAAGTTCAGAAATAAAAGCATGAAAACTGACACGATTTTTTATCAACTCTTTCAATCATTCCCCTCTATCTTCTTTGAATTAATTCAACTCCCTATCAGCGAAGCCAATAACTACCGCTTTGA
>NZ_JAJTDH010000130.1:0-7208 GCF_021300285.1 Microcystis sp. 49638_E5
TTTTTCCCTGAAAATTAGGTAGTTGACCACCTGAAAATCGGTAAAACCCTACACCCCACACCCCACACCCCACACCCTACCCCCAGGAAAAACTTTTTCAGCAGACCCTACTTATCAGTGATCAGTTATCAGTGATCAGTTAAGCTGTTGACTATCTAATATTACTGGTTAAGACTGCACCGCAGTGCCGGAGTTGGCAGCAGGGAGAGGAAGTTCGAGCATTTGTACTGAAGTTTCCCCTACGCGGTTTAAATTCAGTAAACAGTAATCAGTGATCAGATTTGAGTTTTCAGTTCACTGTTCACTGTTTACTGGACGGCTACGCCGTGCCTTTGGCAACACGGAAAAAAGCTTCCCGCTTAAACTAATAAATGGGGAATAAAAATAAAAGCCGCTACGAGTAAAGCGGCGATCGAGGCGATTAAAACGGCACCAGCGGCACAATCTTTCGCTATTTTGGCTAAATCATGGTAGGATTGCCCCACCGTCAGATCCACCACTGATTCTAGGGCAGTGTTGATTAATTCTAAGACCATCACCAGAGCGCAGGTAAGGGTGACAATCGCCATTTCCAGGGCATCAACCCGCAAAAATAAGCCCCAACTAATCGCTACTAGGGTAATCAGGGTGTGAATGCGAAAATTTCTTTGACTGACAAAAGCATAACGGACTCCGGCCCAAGCGTAGCGAAAACTGACTAATAGATTCGAGGCGACTTGCCAAGCGTATTCTCTTTGAGTCGAATTGTTGCCCTCACTCACCTGTCCCGATCGAGGGATAAAGTTATTGTTGAGATAGGGATTAGATAGGCTGGTAGATTGGTTGGCTTTATGATAGTTTGTCTTCATATTCCTCAATAATGCTTGACAAAAACAACTAACTATGTATCGGCATTTCGACGGTTTTTAACAAAGTTTCCTGTAAAGATAGCATTTCTAACAGACTTGTTTCATCGGGATGATCCCAACCCAAAAGATGTAAACAAGCGTGGGCAGTTAACCAGGCCAATTCTCGCGCCAAAGAATGATTTTGTGTTAAAGCCTGTTGTTGTGCTGTCTCCACAGAGATGATAATATCCCCCAAATATAAAGGTTCTGTCTCTAAAATGCCCTCATCGACTGGGAAATCCACTTCCAGAGCGGCAAAAGCGAGAACATCCGTCGGTTGATCTTTGTGGCGATACTGGGAATTATAGGTCCGAATTTCTCGATCGTCTGTTAAACGCAAACTTAGTTCATAACCGGCGGCAACGGGGAGATAATCCGATAGATAGCCTAACCATGTCTCCAACCAATAGTGCCAAGTTTCCCCATCCACAGGACTATTTCCGGGATCAAAATAATTATCCTGTAGGCATAAATCCACCCCTAGGGGCAAAGTCTCACTCACCAGATTTCATCCTAGGGACGCGTCAGATAGGAAACACCGACAAAAAAGCCTAATAGGGCTGCTGTAGTCAAAAAAAAGTGTTTTAACGAGACGCCTTTTTTCTTGACCATATTCCGCATCGCCAGCTTGACGTAACTGGGTTGCGCTTCGGTGGCGGTTTCTACTGCGGGGTCAGTGGTGCTAACAGGTTCAGTCATCAGTAATTCCCCAGACAAGGATTGATCGCTATAAGTGTAACAGATTATTAAAGAAGTGCAAAAAAAATTCAATTATGGGAAAAATTGTTACCCTTCCAGGATAGTAAAAACCGCTCAAACTGTTTAACCCAGAGGTTTCTAACCAGTTGCGCCTTTAAACCAGCCCCTGAATTTTGATACAAATGCTCTCCTCTCCCCCGCTCCCTTCTCCCCTCTCCCCAATTCATAATTCATAATTCCCACTCCCCACTCTCCTGCTCCCCAATTCATAATTCATAATTCATAATTCATAATTCCCAGCAGTTAACCCATGTCTTCCCAAGATACCGAAAGCATCCGGACTATTTTTCAGAAAATTTGGGGCTATGATAGCTTTCGCTTTCCCCAACAGGAGATTATCGAGACGATTTTAGCGGCAAAAGATGCCCTGATTGTCATGCCCACGGGATTCGGTAAATCTATCTGTTTTCAATTGCCCGCTTTATTAAAAACCGGCTTAACCCTAGTGATTTCCCCCTTAGTTGCCCTGATGGAAAATCAGGTGGAGGAATTATTAGCCAAAAAATTACCCGTTGCCCTGATTCATAATGAAATCCCCCGACAACAGAGAAAGAAAACCTTAGCAGCGATCGCAGATCAAACCCTGCGACTTCTCTATCTTTCCCCAGAAACCCTCTTAAGTCCGCCCCTCTGGTCAAAATTAACCCTTCCCCACGTTAAAATTAACGCTCTCATCCTCGACGAGGCCCATTGTTTAACCCAGTGGGGCGATAATTTTCGTCCTGCTTACCGTCGTCTTGGGGCTGTCCGTCCCGCTCTTCTACAATCAAAACCGGCCGGCAGCCAAATAGCGATCGCTGCTTTCACCGCCACCGCTAACCCCGCTACCCGTGAGACGCTCACCCGCATCTTACAACTAGAAAAACCACAGCTTTTCTTAATAAATCCTTACCGTCAAAACCTTGACTTAAGCACCAAAATATGTATTAGCCCCGGTTGTCGTCGTCATCAACTATTAAACTTCCTCACCGGTCAACCTCGACAATCCGGCCTGATCTATACTCGTTCCCGTCGCCATAGTGAAAATTTAGCGGCATGGTTGCAATCTCTCCATTATCGCACCAGTGCCTATCATGCCGGTTTATCCCCCTTTCAGCGTCGGGAAATAGAACAAAATTGGCTGCGGGGGGATTTAACTTTTGTTGTCTGTACCTCAGCTTTTGGCATGGGTATCAATAAACCCGACGTGCGTTGGGTTGTCCACTACCAACCCCCAGCTTTACTATCGGAATACCTACAGGAAATCGGCCGCGGTGGTCGCGATGGCGGTAAAATGCAGGCTCTCACCTTAATTAGTGAACCGACGGGATGGTTAGATAATAGCGATAAAAACCAGCAAAAATTCTTTAACTCCCAACAGGAACGCCAATACCGACAAGCTTGGCAAATTTTAGCCCAAATTCCCCTAGAGGGCAAAGTAGAGGCGATTAGTGCCGAATTTCCCGATGGTGCGCTTATTCTCTCCCTTTTACACAGTCTCGATCGCCTAGAATGGCTCGATCCTTTTCATTATCGGCTTATTTATCCTCATAATTCAGCCAAGATGACTTTTAAACCCAGAAATGAGATATTTCCCTACCTCTATACCCGTCGCTGTCGTTGGCACTTTCTCTTAAATGCCTTTGGGTTTCAGGAAAATGCCGATAATTTTCGCTGTGGTCATTGCGATAATTGTCGTCGCAATCGACCTCTGGTAAGCTAGGGAGCGCCAGAGCAGGGAGAGCAGAGCATTTGTACTAAATTTTTTATGTCTTTTTTCTCCTCCTGTCTCGGATTCTCCTCACTTAAGGTCAGATTTTTGATTTTTGCAGGAGATCTATAGCGGTTTTCCCAGAAGTTAGTCCCCATTGAATCTATCAAGGGATTTACCATACCTTACCCGAAATAATAGTGAAATTTTGTAACAAAGTGCAGCCAGATACAAGAATCTTTGCTAGATTTCTAGAAAGCTTCTGTGATAAGTCTCCTTAAAAAGAGATTGTTTGCAGTAAGCTAATCTGGCTAACACGCTTTTGGGCGTGATATGGGGGAAAGTTCTTGGTTTCTGTATAATTAATAGTTATACGCTTTTAGAAAAATTTGCTGTGAAGCTTTAATCTCAATCTTTTTAAGGGTTTAATTATGTCAAACAAAAATTCTGACGAATTGGCGCAAAAACTCGCCCAGCGTTTTGGTGATGCTAACGTATCTAAACGAGCTTTGAGTGCCCTTATGGCTAATACATTTTCAAAAATGTACTTTATAATTGACAGAGAATGGAATCAAGGTGAAAAGCTTTACAAGAACATGATTTTAACCTCAATCCGATACTTAGAGGAATGCGGATCAGGCAATTATAATAACATTATGGAAAGTTTAGTCGCTATCAACTCTTTACCACTTGTTTGTAAGAAGTCTTCTGATGCTGGGGCTAGTATAACTGCTGCTATTGCGGCTAGTATCAAAGAAACTTATGATGCTTTAGAAACAAATGAAATTTCTGTCATAAGGAAGAGAATAGGAGGTCATATCTCATTTTTTAGTACAATAGTTAGTGTGTCTAAACAGGAATCATTAATCAGTCAAGAAGAATTAACTACACTTTCGCAGAACATTCCAGCTAATCTTAAGTATATTCTTGAAAAATTTGATAGTGGAGAATGGAATGAAAATACACTCATTCATCAATCTGATTTGGTGTGATCGGGGCATAACACATCATTGGAGCGGACAATGTTAGAGATTTTGGTGTTGAGTTGATAGACTATCGCTTGCCGCTCAATTCAACCGTTATGCCGACAAGCTTCCGAATAGTCCCTAGTTAGGTTAAATTACACATTCACGAGGAAAAAAGCTATCGCTGTAGGGTGCGTTCCCTAATGCAAGTCCTACTGCTCCACCGATCGATTTTTGGGGAACGCACCATGCACATTTACTGTGGGTTTAAGTGCGATGCCGCTCCCCCCGCTCAAACCCCGGAACCCTCTGCCCTCGTTGGTCTGGGGGCTGTCGTCGCTCTGGGGGCTGGCTTCAAGCGCCGCCCCACTCAGGCAGACAAAAACTAAGCTTTAATTGAAGGTATTACAACAGGAGAACCGCAAGGGTCTCTTTTTTTGCTATTTAAAAGAGGATTATTTGATATTTGCTTCTTTTTAACGGAGATTGGAGAAATCATAAACCTCCCTCAAGGCACTAGACACAAGCGAGCTATCATAAAACCATCGCTGATTTGACAATCGCCAACCCCTAAAAATTATGAGCGTAGTTATTCCTAATGACATACTGACCGCATCAGGACTCTCCGAAGACGAGCTAAAACTAGAAATCGCCATCATGCTCTTTAAACAAGACAAAATCAGCATCGGCAAAGCCCGTCATCTTGCAGGCATGAACCTCCTCCAATTTCAACACGAACTTAATCTACGAGAGATTTGTGTCCATTATGACCTTGAAGAATTAGAAGAAGACATCCAAACCTTACAAAAACTAGGCAGACTATGATCGTCGTGAGTGACACCTCACCCATTACCAACCTAGCCGCCGTTAACCAGTTAACCCTTTTGCATCAACTCTATGGAACAATTATCATTCCTCAAGCCGTTTATGAGGAAATGGCGAGTTTAGGTTACGCCGTTCCTGGCACGATTGAAATCATGACCTTATCTTGGATAGAAACACGGCCCGTCACCCAGCAAAACCAAGTTAATCAACTACTCAATAAATTAGACCGAGGAGAATCAGAAGGGATTATTTTAGCGCTAGAATTAGGCGCAGATATATTAATTTTGGATGAAAGAAAAGGACGCAAAGTTGCACGATCTCTTGGGCTAAATATTACTGGAATATTGGGCGTTTTACTCGAAGCCAAGCAAAAAGAATTGATTATGAATATTAAACCGATTGTTGATCAGCTAATCTCAAAAGCAGAATTCCGAATTAGCGAAACACTCTACAGAAAGGTTTTGACAATTGCGGGAGAATGAGTCTATTGCAATATTTCAACCCATTTTACAAAGTGCGATGCCGAAGGCACTGCGTAGCAGCACGCCGATCTTGTAGGGTGCGTTCCCTAATGTGGCTCCTACTGCTCCACCGATCGATTTTGGGGAACGCACCATGCACATTGATTGAAGCGCCGATTCAAATTTGAAGTGCACCACTGGGGGGCTTGCGATGAGGCGGCTCATCAGTAGTAGAGCGGGAGCACTTCGTTAGAATAAATCAGAGTATCATTAAGGCAAAATACTGAGTTGAGGTCAACCAGATGGCAGTTCGTCAACGGCGTTATCCCAAAGATGAGTTAGCCGAGCGAGGGCAAAAACTCTACGAATCTGGCATTCGGCAGCAAGTCGAAGCCGGTAATGAAGGTAAGATTGTAGCGATCGACATTGAAACTGGAGAGTTTGAAGTCGATGAAAACGTTGTGCCTGCAACTAATCGGCTCTTTGAACGTCACCCCGATGCCCAACCTTGGATCATTCGTATCGGACATCGCGCTGTTTATCATTTCGGGGCACGGAGTTTGAAGAAAAATCCATGATGGAAGGTGTTGTAAATTTGCGGCGTGAAGCCACGCTAAGGATTGTAGTCGGAAACTCAAATCGGCAACTGCAAGCGGTTGACGCGGTGATTGATACTGGGTTCAATGGATTTTTATCTTTGCCCTCTACAATCATCGCTACATTAAATTTACCTTGGAGTGGTTCTGATTTTGTCACGCTGGGTGATGGCAGTGAAACTTATTTTGATCTGTACACTGGGACTGTGATATGGGATGGGCAGTACCAAGAGATTGATATTGCAGAATCAGAAACAGAGCCTCTACTAGGAATGGCGCTGCTTTACAGATATCGGTTGCAGGTCGATAACATTGAGGGCGGTAAGGTCAAGATTGAAGCCTTATGAGCCAGTGCTAGAAGAGATTCGGTGAGGCGCGGTCTAACAACGCAGCCGTAGGGTGCGTTCCCTAATATGGCTCCTACTGCTCCAGCGATCGATTTTTGGGGAACGCACCATGCACATTGATTGAAACTGTGGGTTAAAGTGCGATGCCGCTCCTCCCGCTCAAACCCCAGAACCCTCTGCCCTCGTTGGTCTGGGGGCTGTCGTCGCTCTGGGGGCTGGCTTCAAGCGCCGCCGCGCCTAGGCAGACAAAAACTAAGCGTTAATTGAAGGTATTACAACAGGAGAACCGCAAGGGTCTCTTTTTTTGTGGGTAATTGTGAATTAGAGAAATTGACATATAATAAGAGCATAGAGCTAAATATACCTTTAAAATAGCTTTTCTCATGCCTACCGTCCTTCAAGTTGGGCCTTACAGTTTTATCTTTTTCAGTTCAGATCAACGAGAGCCAGCCCATATCCATGTCAAACGCGATCGCAAACTCGCTAAATATTGGCTTGATCCCATTACCTTAGAGAAAAACCGAGGATTCAAAGAACATGAATTAAACCAGATTGCTAAACTAATAACTGGACTTCCCCGTTGACAAAAGGCCATAACCTGTGCTGTAGAAGGGATTAAGAGAATTTACAGCGCCCCGTTACTGGGTACAAATCAGGGAAACTCCCAATAAATCTAAC
>NZ_JAJTDH010000131.1:0-11372 GCF_021300285.1 Microcystis sp. 49638_E5
TCTGTGATTCTTCAAGAAGAATCCTATACCTCAGCTTCTAATTTTTTGAATGACGATCCTCTCCCCGTTTATGGACAGATAACTGAAAAGCCAGTGTTTTCAGGAAAAAGAATTTCGCGATGGTTATATTGTACAGATAAGGGGATTCTGGTTCAATCTGATGTCATGGGTTCCTACAATATTTTACGAAAAGCATTCCCAAATGTGTTTAACCGCTATGGGATAGAGAGGTGCATAGTTCACCCAAGAAGAATCAATCTCTCGAAGTAAAAGTGAAGGGAATTTCTGAAATGGAATTCAGTCTGTCTATATTTGACTATACTTTTACTAACTATGACGAGACTGGATATCTACCGGCTACTGTTCCGCAGTTCCGACGTTCCCTAAAATCAGAGACTTCCTACCTCACCATGAAGATAACTGCTCTCGATCAAAAACAACCCCTAACCGAGAGGTTAGGAGTTATGGATCAAGGTAGTTGTTTGGTCAAAATTAAAGATAGAGATGAGTTGAAAAACTAGGCAAGAGGATCACACCCATGTCCACTACAGCATTACCTAAAACGGTGATTTGTTGGCTAAAGTCCAGTCTTTGCAGAGCGGTGAGGACGAGATTCGCCTCGCGAGTCATTTTGTAGTTAGCGGGGACGGGAACCACAGTTCCTTCCTTGATCGGCTCTCTTATTCTTTGTGTGATAAGTTTAACTTAGATAGGAGAGATCAATCTTTGTGTCCTTTGTGTCTTTGTGGTTCGTTCCACGCGCTTGCCAGCAGGACTGTATCTTAGAATACATTTTACCCAGCAAACCCAAGAGAACCTTTGATCATTTCCGCTAATTGATGCCAGAAACCTAGTTTGGTGTTAAGACTGAGAATACCGTAGGATCCAGTAATCGGATTGCTGACTTTTTATAATAAGCCTCACAGGTGATTGTTCATTTGATTTAGAGACTTGCTTACTGCCTTATCTCTTTACCCGCGCATCATGTAACAAAAAATTTAGAATTGCAAATAATTATTACAAATACTTGACTTAAGATATTTCTATGGTGACAGAAACACAAATCAAAGAAAAAGCGCTAGAGTTGGGCTTCCATAAAGTCGGTATTGCCTCTGTGGACAGCCAAGACTCGGCGGTATCCCATCTAAAAAGCTGGTTAGAGCGGGGTTATCACGCTGATATGGATTGGATGACTAACCCGAAACGACAGGATATCAAAACTCTTTGGCCGGAAGTGCGATCGCTAATTGGTCTCGCCCTTAACTACTACACTCCCCAACAACACAGTCAAGAGCAAAACCATGGCAAAATTTCCCGTTATGCTTGGGGACGGGATTATCACAAAGTATTAAGTAAAAAATTAAAAGCCCTCAGTCAATGGTTAGAAAGTCAGGGAGAGCAAATTCAAACCCGTTACTATGTGGATACTGGACCAGTACAGGATAAAGTTTGGGCGCAAAGAGCAGGGATCGGCTGGATTGCCAAGAACGGTAACTTAATTACCCGCAATTACGGCAGTTGGGTCTTTTTAGGGGAAATATTAACTAATTTACCTTTAGAACCCGATCGACCCCATAGCTCCCATTGTGGCACCTGTAGCCGTTGTTTAAGCGCTTGTCCGACCCAAGCAATAGTTAGTCCCTATGTGGTGGATGCTAATCGCTGTATTGCCTACCATACTATCGAAAATCGTGCTGTAACTTTGCCTACAGAAATTGCCAAGAATTTACAAGGTTGGGTAGCCGGCTGCGATATCTGTCAAGATGTCTGTCCTTGGAATCAACGTTTTGCCCAAGTTACCGACGTGGAGGATTTTCAACCTCGTCCCGAAAACCTCTCGCCAAGGTTGGATGAATTAGCTAATCTAACTATAGAGGAGTGGGATCGTCGTTTTATCTCGTCAGCCCTGCGTCGAATCAAACCCCAGCAGTGGCGACGTAATGCCCAAGCTAATTTAGCTCATTCCCCTCACCCCGCACAAGATGACAATTAAAGTGGTCGTGTTCGATTTTGATGGTACTATCGCCGATACCCACGATACTTTCGTGGAGATTGTCAATCGTTTGGCTAAAAATTTTGGTTATCAACCCGTCAACGAGGAAGATTTGGCCAGACTAAAAAACCTTAGTTCCCAAGAAATTATTAAACAATCCCAAGTTTCCCCCGTTAAAATCCCTTTTTTACTCTATCGAGTTAAACGGGAATTAAATAAACAAATTGAATGTCTGAAACCCTTCCATGGCTGGCATCAATGCCTCGCCACTCTTAAAGAAAGAGGCTATAGATTAGGAATAATAACTTCTAATACCAAAGAAAATGTCACCATATTTTTAGATAATAATCAACTCTTAAATTTATTTGATTTTATCTGTTCGGGAACGCCTTTATTCAGCAAACACAAAATTATTGATCGCCTGATCCGACAAAATAAATTCTGTCCCGATGAAATGATTTATGTCGGCGATGAAACCAGAGATATTACTGCCGCCCAAAAAAGTCAAGTGCAAGTGGTGGCCGTCGCTTGGGGCTTTAATTCCCCTCAAATTCTCACTCAATTTAACCCCGATCATCTCATTCATCATCCCCTAGAATTATTGGATATTTTAGATAGGGCTGGCTGAAAAAGTTTTTACTAAGGGCATGGACATTTGTACTAGAATATCCAACACTCAGTTTAAATATAGACTTCGATTGATGGGGGCAGAGAGACTCGAACTCTCACGAGCTTATAAGGCTCAACGGATTTTAAGTCCGTAGCGTCTACCATTCCGCCACGCCCCCGTTATTTGACCGACAATTTTTTATCATATCATAAATAATTTAATTGGCAAGAGTATTTTCAGTAAATTATTTTAGCCCGCCAATTCGATCGCCACAAAGGGGGAAAGAGGGGGTAAAATAATCAGCAGGTGAATTGCCGTTCACCGACAGCTATTGAGAAAAATATATCCTTATGCAATCAATTCTGACGCAAGAAACCATTATCATCGCCCTGATCTACCTATCTCTCAGTGTCTTGTATTTGCTCGTCATTCCCGCCGTTATCTACTACTACCTCAATACACGCTGGTATGTGGCTTCTTCTTGGGAAAGAGGGTTTATGTACTTTCTGATGAGCTTTTTCTTCCCCGGGATGCTGTTGTTGAGTCCTTTCCTTAACTTCCGTCCCCAACGTCGTACCCTAAAAGCTTAAGTTATCAACCAAAAAAAACCCATGAGACGCATTGATGTCATCGGGATTGGTATAGGGATGTTTGCTATGGGCGGCATCCTCTACATTGTCCTACAAAAAACCGGTTTAGATAGTGCTTCGGCGGGAATTTGGAGTCAAGCGGTGTTGGTAGGTGGTGTCATCGGTTGGATTTTTACCTATCTGTTTCGAGTCGCCACCGATAATATGACCTACGGCCAACAGCGCAAGGATTACGAAGATGCCGTCTTTAAAAAACGTCTGGAAGCGATGACTCCCGAAGAAATCGCCCAAATGCAGCGGGAGATTGAAGAAGAAAAAACTAAATAGACCGATGAAACCCGATAAAATCATCATCGGTTGGCGAGAATGGCTGGATTTACCTGATTTAGGCATTACCAAAATAAAGGCCAAGATTGATACAGGCGCTCGCTCCTCGGCCCTACACGCTTTTGATCTGCATCCTTTTCGAGATGGCGATCGCAATTGGCTGCGCTTTCAAGTTCATCCCTACCAAAAAGATAGTCGCCACACTGTCACCACTACCGCAGAAATCCTCGAATGGCGACGGGTAAAAAATTCCGGGGGTCAAAGTCAACTACGTCCCGTTATCAGAACAAGTGTATCACTTGGCGGTCGTCAATGGCCGATCGAATTAACCTTGACTAATCGCGATGTCATGGGTTTTCGGATGTTGTTAGGACGAGAAGCACTGAAAAAAGGCTTTCTTGTCCATCCGAATAGGTCTTTTTTACTGAGTTAAGTTATATTTAAAGCCGTGGCTCTCCCAGGTTTGGTGGGTAAAATGTATTCTAAGATACATTACTCCTAGCGAGGGAGTGGAGCGAACCACAAAGACACAAAGGACACAAAGATCGATCCTATGTAAGTTAAACTTATCACACAGAACCTAGAAGAGCCAAGCCGTCAGTTTTGCATCAGTTATCAGTTATCAGTTATCAGATGTGAGTTTTTAGTTCACTGTTTACTGTTTACTAAAAAGGCTCCACTACTTCCCGATCTCCTATACCTTTTAAACAAGATTTAGTATTAGATTCCCATAATATTGATTCTCTCTCAGATTCTTGAGGAATGCCTCTCGACATTCTTAATAATTTCAGGTGTATTATTATCTATCTAAATTCTTGGAGATTGTTGCTGTATAATTGTGATGACTGCCCCCGCTTTTCAGCCGAACTATGCCCATTCCCGATTTTCAATCGATTATGTTGCCCCTATTAAAAATACTTGCAGATGGCAAAGTTTATAAATATCGAGAAATTATTGAAGCCTTGGTCAGAGAGTTTCAAGTCACGGAAGCGGAAAGAAAAGAAATGCTTCCCAGTGGACAACAAGAAATTTTTGCTAATCGAGTCGGTTGGGCAAAAACCTATTTAAAGAAAGCGGGATTAATTGACTCACCCCAAAGAGCAACTTTTGTAATTTCTGAGAAAGGAAAAGAAATCTTATCTCAAAATCCTACTCGAATTGATACCAAATTTCTCAGGCAATTTCCTGAGTTTCAAGAATTTACTAGAGTCAATAAGCAAAATGAAACTATTACTCTTGAAAGCAATTTATCAACTTCTGATCAAGAACAAAATCCCGAGGAATTACTAGAAAACTCCTATCAAGAAATTCGTCAAGCATTAGCGACAGACTTACTTTTTATTCTGCGAAAATTATCCCCAGATGCTTTTGAAAAATTAGTAGTAGAATTACTGGTAAAAATGGGTTATGGTGGCTCGATTAGAGATGCTGGTAAAGCGGTAGGTAAGAGCGGGGATCAAGGGATTGATGGGATAATAAAAGAAGATAGACTCGGTTTAGATATAATCTATATTCAAGCCAAAAGATGGGCTGATAATAATGCCGTTGGTCGTCCAGAAATCCAGAAATTTGTCGGAGCATTAGCGGGACAAGGAGCCAAAAAAGGTATTTTTATCACTACTTCCTATTTTACCCAAGAAGCTTTAGAATATGCCCCCAGAAATGAGATAAAAATAGTGCTGATTGATGGGGAAGAATTAAGTCAATTGATGATTGATTATAACTTAGGTGTATCGACCCAAAAAATCTATGAAATCAAGAGAATTGATCATGATTATTTTGGGGATGAATGAGAGAGAGAGGAGGACAAGGGTTACAGAAAACGGCCATGGCGTTAAAATAGATGGAAAAAATAGAGGATAAAAACTATGGACGGGATGACCTTTTTTCAGAAAAGTGCGGGACAGTGGAAATCTCAGCGCACCACCCATCATTTACCCTTTCGACGCTCAGAAACCGGCGATTCCGAGATTTATGTGGAAGCTTTAAGCGCCGATAACCCGAAAATTATCGCTATCTGTGAAATGCACGAAGTCGATCCCGCTAAGACTGTGGGGGGTGCCTTTGTCAGTTGGGATGGTTCGATGCAGTGGGACAAAGAAAACGAAAATCATCAAGGAACCACCGTTTTTGCGCTAATTCCCGACGAAGATAATCCCCAAGCGGGTGTTCTCCTGCGGGAGCGAGGTTATGCGGAAATCATTCCCGTGGCGGGCCGTTATCACATTGATGAACAGGAAGGTTTAGTCTTAATTACAGAATACGAAACTATGACCTCGATCGAGCGTTTTTGGTTTGCCGATGCCGATTTACGTCTCCGCACTAGCACAGTTCAACGTTTTGGCGGTTTTAATACGGCCACTTTTTGTGCTGAATCCCGCAATCAGTCATCGGAGTCAGTCTCTAGTGATTCCCCCGAACCATCATCCTATTCGATTAGTGGCTGGTAAATTCAGTTATCAGTTATCAGTTATCAGTCATCAGCTTTTTTCTCCCCTCTCCCTGCTCCGGCGCTCCCCACTCCCCGGATGGTAAGCAAGTTTTCTTAACAATTGTAAGAATTTTTAATATTTCTTTTCTAGTTGGCACCTACTCCCTTATCATTAGGAGGAAAGTTTTTTAAGCATTTCTAAGGATACGGAGGTTTACCCTTGGCCATTCCTCTTTTAAATTACGCCCCCAAGTCCCAAAACGTGCGGGTAGCTGGTTATGATGTCGGTGGAGACGAAAAACCGAGAGTTTACACGACGGAAAATGTCCTCTCCCCTAGCGACCTGGACGATTTAATCGAAGCCGCTTACCGTCAGATTTTCTTCCATGCCTTCAAATGGGATCGGGAACCCTTCCTCGAATCCCAATTACGCAATGGACAATTATCGGTGCGGGATTTCATTCGTGGTTTACTGTTATCGAAAACCTTCTATAACAGCTTCTACGAGAAAAACAGCAACTATCGCTTTGTCGAACAGGTAGTACAAAGAGTTCTCGGTCGCGATGTCTATAGCGAAAGAGAAAAAATTGCTTGGTCGATTGTCGTTGCCACCAAAGGTATTCAAGGTTTTGTCGATCAACTTCTCAACAGTGACGAGTATCTGCAAAGCTTTGGTTATGATACCGTTCCCTACCAACGTCGTCGCACCCTAGCCAGCCGCGAAATCGGTGAACGTCCATTCAACATCACCTCGCCTCGCTACGATGGCTACTATCGTGGTATTTTGGGCTTCCCCCAAATCGTTTGGCAGAATGCTGTCCGTCGCTATGTTCCCCAAGAGCAAAAACCCAAAGCTGGCGATCCTTCCAGCTTCTTGGCCATGGCCCGGGGTCTCGGTAGCGCCAAAGGCAATCCTGTACCAAGAGTCTCCGCTATGAATATTAACATCGAGGCTTCTGTACCCCGTCGTTAATTTTTAGCTAAACCTGCCGGGGAGAGTCCCTAATTGGCAGAATGACCCCCGAACCATAATCAGGTTATTTTGTGAATTGGTGGCTCTCCATTAGGGGTTACTCCTGAGATAATCCCCCCACCGAGAACGATTTCCCCTTCATAAATCACGGCTGCCTGGCCCGGGGTGATACTAAATTGTGGTTCATCAAAAACCAGTTTCACTTGATTATTTTCTAGGGGAATAACATTGACGGGAACGGCCGGAGACGGGATCAAGTTTTACCACATAGAGAGGTTCGGCGGCGGCGATGCCGATGCCTTTGCGTTGTCCCATTAAGTGAAAGATAGGAAAAGGTAGTGTTGCGTTTCGTTGCCTCAACCCAACCGACAAGATCGGTGTACTGCTACGCAGTGCCTTCGGCATCGCACTATACAATTTGTGTTAATCTTCTTTTTGTACCAGATCTAAAACATTGCGTTTGGAGAAACCCCAGACAAAAATAAGAGCGATCGCACTAATCATATCATATTCCAAGGCTCTGTCTTGGAACAAGGATATGGTTATTGATTTCTTTTTGCTTCCTCCGCTAACTTTTTGTTATTAGAAGCATAAGGATTTTGAGGATTAATTTCAATGAGTTTATTAAAATCTTTAATAGCTTTATCATATTCTTTTAAATTATAGTAAACATACCCTCGACCATTGTAAGCATCATCATATTGAGGATTAATTTCAATGGCTTTATTATAATCTTTAATGGCTTTATCATAGTCTTTTAAAATACGGTAAACAACTCCTCGATTATTGTAAGCTGGAAATAATTGAGGATTAATTTCAATGGCTTTATTATAATCTTTAATGGCTTTATCATAGTCTTTTAAAATACGGTAAACAACTCCTCGATTATTGTAAGCTTCGGCATATTGAGGATTAATTTCAATGGCTTTATTGTTATCTGCCATTGCTTTATCATAGTCTTTTAAATCAGAGTAAACAATCCCTCGATTCTTGTAAGCTTCGGCATATTGAGGATTAATTTCAATGGCCTTAGTATATGCCGCAATCGCTTTATCATATTGATTATTATTACGGTAGTCTTCCCCTTGCTTAAAATAGGTTTCAGCAGTGGTAGAATTAGGTTGAGATGATTGCGCTACCGTAACAGGATTAAAAGAAAAATCCCCCACCAAAGAGGAAGACTCCCAAGGAACTTGCTTATTTTGAGTAGCTTGTACAACATCCTCCCGTACCCGTTTAAACATCAACTCCACATCTAAATTCGGTGTTTTCAGATGCTTTAATAAAAAAGAAGTATATAACCCATTTTCTCCCTCTCCATCAGCAGCAACCCCTCCTGGTTCCGTCGCAAAAGCAATCAAGGCACCCCTAGCTGATTGTATCGGAGCCAAACCCCGTTGACTAGAGCGCCATTTTCGAGCAAAGGGATTATTGCGACAAGCATCAAGAATGACAATATTCATCTGATTTGCCGCATCTTCCATCCTAGCTAAGACTTTTCCTACCGGAATCGCCTCATAGCGCACATCTTCTGCCACATCCAGCTTCGCATTTACCGGAATAAGATAATTTTCGCCATCCACTTGTGTACCATGTCCCGCATAATAAAATAATCCCACTCCTCCTGCCTTAAGTTGGTGGTGAAATGTGTCAATAGCATTTTCAATCTGCTTTAAATCAGCATTTTCCAGCAAAATTACGTCAAAACCAACATCTTTAAGCGCATTCGCCATCGCTTCTGCATCATTAATCGAGTTTTTGAGAGGATTATCCTGATAACTCGCATTTCCAATGACTAAGGCTGTGCGTCGTTGTTTTTGTTGACTTTGTGACTGATTTGTGGTAATAGTAATTCCACGATCTTGAGTTTGCTGGTTTTGACAGGATACGAGGGAGAAAATTAGGGGAAATAGGGATAAAATTAGGCAAAGTTTCAATAATTGCGGTTTCATGGCAATTCAGATAAGCATTGGAGGATAATAATGGGATTGAACTGATTAGGGAAAGGATGAAATTCTTTCCCGACAATATCATATCTATTCAAATATTTGCTATACTTAACAATTATTTATTATTTGCTGACAACACTAGACGGCGGATGCAAGCAACTGTCCAGTATATTACTATGGAGGATGAGTTATCTTATGAAGATATTCAAGAAGCAGGGGAGGATTTCTCAGAGCAGTTAGGTCGAGTTTTAGAAGCTAAAATAGTAGTCAATGGAATTAGAATCCGATTGGAGAATTAACGATGACTTCAAAACCGTTTACTGAACAGGAATTAGCAGAAATCTTAAAAATCGCTCAGCAAGGAGAAAATAAACTCAGAGAAATGAGCGATTATGCCACAATTATAGCAGAAAAATGGAGAAGCAAAACCCAAAACACTCCTAATCCCGTAAACAAAGGTATATTTTGAGTCTAAAACGCTGCACCATTGTTTGGATTAGATTGCTGTGTTGGGGATTTTTCTACTTTCAAAACCTCAGATAAATCATAAAAAACTTGCTGCTTTTTACTTAAATTTTTAGAACCATTTACTCCTCTAGTTAAGGGTGTATTGTTATCAGGTTCTTGACGAATTTCCATAAGATCATCTAATACTGCATAAGGCTCATCCTTAGTTTCCAAAGTAAAGAGTAAATCATCTTGATCACAAGTAGCACTTTTGGATTTTACTCCACAAACAACGGGAACTTCTCGATCATTAATCCAACTTGCTACCGTAGCTGTGACATACTGTAGTCCATCCCGATCATAAATATCTTGGAATCGTCTAGAAACTTGATCACATCGTTTTCGAGGATTCCATTGATTACCAAAATAATAATTATCTGGTTTCCAAATAATTATAGTAAAATCTCTGTCTGAATTTGGATTATGGACAATAGTAGCTGGCACATTTTTACCTAAATATTGAGCATTTCCACAAAAAAACTTAGATTTTGTTGCAGCATTAGAATTTCCTTGACATCCTGATGTCAGCATTAGCAAACCAAATAAAAGTGAGACTGCTATTCCCGAAGTCTGACGCTTCATAAATCTTACTTACTCCTGTTAAACTTGTTCCTATTACCTTTATAGCTTAAAAAGCAGGTTGATGTTGTGTCTCATTGTTTTGTTGTCTCTCAGATAAATTGATCACCCCAATACCAATTACTCCTCCTAAAAGTAACATTAAAATTAGGGGAATAACGGCAATTTTACCCCCTTTATTTTGTATAGATGAAGAATGAGACATAGAAACTGTTGGCGCAATGGTAGGGGAGACTCCCTGTAAACCTTGAATTGCTTGCAAAGCTTCTGTAGCTGAGGGATAGCGTTGTTGAAAATCTGGATGACTCATTTTAACTAAAATATCAGTAAATTTAGGTGTTGTTTTGACTTTATTTTGCCAATGTATTTCTCCTGTTTGACTATCAACTAATTGGGTAGGATAATATCCCGTTAACATCTGAATAGCAATCATTCCCACAGAATAAATATCACTGCTAAAGGTAGGTTTTCCTAGATTTTGTTCATTTGACATATATCCTGGTGTTCCTATTCCAATTGTCTTAGGTTGGTTTTGAGGATTACTTAAATTAATAATCTGTTTTACCGCACCAAAATCAATTAAAATAATTTTATTATCTCGTTTGCGTCTAATTAAGTTATCAGGTTTAATATCCCGATGAATAACGTTATGCTGATGTACAAAAGCTAAAGTTGATAATACATCTTCTAAAAATTCAATTACTGCTATTTCTTCCCATTGTTTCCCTAGTATAGTTTCCTCACCTAAAGGATGTCCCTCAATATATTCTTGAACGAGATAAAATTGATTATTTTCAGAAAAATGGGCAAATAATTGGGGGATTTGAGCGTGTTTTCCCAATTGATAAAGACTTCTTGCTTCTGTATCAAATAAACGCATTGCTATTTGCCAAGATTGGGGATCAGATTGGGGTTTAAGTTGCTTGACAACACACCAAGGATGATCTGGTAATTGGGTATCTTTAGCTAGAAAAGTTTCACCAAATGCACCAGAAGCAAGCGATCGCACAATTTGATAACGATGGACTAATAAATTCACCCTTATCTTACCTGCTGATAAATAGTGGTTATTATAGCATTGATTGATCCCCCCTAGTCCCCCTTAAAAAGGGGGGAACCGGATTCAAAGTCCCCCTTTTTAAGGGCGATCGCAGATATTGTATATACTTTAGACGTTCATAATCTGAGATTTATTAAACTTCTGAAATCGTAGAGTGAGCAACGAATCCAGTTCTTTTTTATGTTTCAGATGGACATCATTCAGACATTCATAAATAGCTGAAGAAAAGTCAGAAAAGTTTTCATCGGAAATTTTGGGTCTGAAACCCCGCCGTTCTAGGTTGGCTTTACGTTAGAATTAAAAGGCCAGTCTCGAAAACCAAGTGGACGGCGCAGCACCTTGAAAACTCGGCT
>NZ_JAJTDH010000132.1:0-7117 GCF_021300285.1 Microcystis sp. 49638_E5
AAGACGTTCTCCTTGTAACTGCCCTCGATTCCACATTCTCCAAGCAGTGTCATAACTGATCCCTTTTTTCTTAGCATAATCTGATAGTTTTATATGAACTGCAATGTAAACTTGCACTAACCATATTAGCAGTTGTTTGCAGTCATTTGCATATACTTTTTACAAAACTTTACAATACCTGACTGGGGTACGCTCAAGAGATGGCGATCGCATCTGTTGTCGGTATCAAAATATTCTCGGAAATCGGCTTGGCATCGGGTAAGTAGTCCATAAAAAGCCTCATCTGATTCATTTGTACGGGACCAAAAATAGTGGCAAAAGAAACATCGGCGGCATCTCGTCCTGTGCCAACGCGAATTAGCCCGCTCTGAGGCACAAGGCGGGTAGGATCGAAAAGATACCAGCGACCCCCTAGATAAGCCTCAAACCAGGCATGAAAATCGGGGGGATTTAAACCATAGGCGTAGCCGGAAACAAAGCGTGCCGGAATGTTCAAAGCTCGACAAAAAGCAATGCCTAAATGGGCAAAATCACGACAAACGCCTACCCGTTCTATCGCTGTATCGCAAGCAGAAGTTAAAGAATCACTGCTACCAGAGAGATACAAAACATTGTCATAAATCCAGTTACAGATAGCTGTCACCCTGGAATAACCAGGGACTAAATGGCCAAATTCAGCCGCGACAAAGCGCAATAATCGATCTGACTGACAGTAACGACTCGGATAAAGATAGTACAAGATATCGAGGGGTAAATCGGCCGGCTTTACTTCAAAAATCGTACTGGGGTCTGAATAATAAGGAGATAAGCCAACGGTTGCTCGATAGGAAATTTGCAAATTGCCAGGAGGGGCATTGAGTCGAAAGTATCGATTTCCACTGACAGAAGTGATGTATTCCTCAATCGACCGTTGAGAGTTAGAATGGAGGTCTTCCTGAACAATAATCTGATGGTTGTTGCTGACAATAGCAATATTAAAAATCAGAGTGCTTGCTTGCTCAATGCTGTAGGTTAATTCACAGCCAAGCTCATACTTTAGCATATCGTTTTTCCCTGTCCTTTCAATACGAGCAGATGCTGGAGCCGAAGCCGATTGTAACGCTGCACCCATAAACAAGGCAGGTTGAAGGCTGTTCCCACGGCGAGGTTTACCAGCACACCCCAGCCAGGAGTCCAGAGCATCGTCACTAACCAAAACAGCCAGATGGCGATGTGAACGTATTCCGCGCGACGGGTTTCAGCCAAAAAACGGGACATTACGGCACAGTCCCCACCGCCAACGGATGTTTTGCGAAAACCTCCCGGGAAGAAATCCCCTGCTTCTGGCAACCGATCCTTCCATCGCTTGATCCGCAGTACCCGATTGTACCATTGTCTATCTTCCCCCCAGGGTCGTGGCCGGGTCAGGCAGGTGTCCGTTTCTAGGAATTTCAGGGGAAGTCGATGACCGACAAAACCGATCAAAAGTGACCAGGCTGTCCAACCGACCACACAAAGCCCGACAATTACCCCATCCGGTAACTGTAGTATAGATAATCTCATTCATTCACCTTGCCATCGGGTACTTATCCTTCGTCCTTTCCATTCGATTTGACCACGTTCGAGATTCAGAATTGCCAGCAGGAACACTGCAATGAAGAAGGCAACCGGAATGGGGAAGAAAAAGACGATTGCTCCGAATGAACCCACTGGCCATACAATTATGGCTAACTGTATGGCGAAGGCAAGATAAAGCAGTACGTTATATAGTAAGGATGAATTCCCGACAATCGGCCAGCCGAATAGGGATGCGGGCAGACACCAAGCCGCCCAGAACAACCCTGAAAGCCAGAACACAACCGCCAGCATCCGCAGCCAAGAGACTTCCCCTGCTGCGGTAGCAAAGTTTTTGTCGAAACCAACAACCAAGTCCCGCAGCCCGCCGGGGTACATCCGATAGTCCAGTTGGCCATGACCAATGTATGCACTCACTGGCAGTCCCGCACTCTCATAAATATGAGCCATGAACCAGTCTTCTACAACATATCCTGCCACAGCGTCGTGGCCGCCGACCCGCTCATAGTCATCCTTGCTGGTAGCCATAGCCGGTCCAAAAGCCACACCACCTCTTGCTCCCAGTTTGACGGCCATCAAGCCGACGAGATTGAACAGAACCGCTAACAGTTCGTAGGGGCGTTCAGTGCGGTGATAGGGCTGAACTGAGACCAGACCACCTAAGTGTTGAACAGTTGCCACCAGCCTGCGGAGCAGCTCCTCCCCTGGCTCAGTGTCGGCATCGAGAAAGACGAGAATATCGCCAGATGAGGCTGCATATCCGGTTTTGAGTGCCCAGTTTTTCCCTGTCCAACCTGTGGGCAAAGGGCTAGTCTGCACTACTTTCACCCCGGCCTGTTCGGCGATCTGTGGGGTAGCATCGGCGGACTGGTCATCGATGACAATGATTTCGTAGGGCTTGAATGTTTGCTGCTTTAAGGCTGTTAGCAAATTAGGGAGGGTACTCTCTTCATTCCTCGCCGGAATCAAGACCGAGACTTTAGGCGAACCGACGACTGAAAGGTCTGGAAGTCGCGGCAACCGCCACATCAATCCCCAGCCTATTAGCCAGCGCACCACCAGTGTGATGGACATCAGATCCATAATAATTCAACCTTTCCTTCCGTCTAGAACATCACTCACCTACCGATACGAATTCCCTTGAGAAAACTCAGCAATCCGAACACCTTAAGAATCCACAAAACGAGGGCGATGACAACCACAATGTTCAGGATTTGCTTGATCTTGCTGTCCATCGGAATGTAGTTGTTCACGAGCCACAATAGAACCCCAACCACGATGATAACTACCATAAACTGTACCAGATCCATGACTGATCTCCTTTCTCCGATCTAATGAGTTTCGTCAAGCATTTTATTCTCTTCATTATTATATATGCTCGTTTATATATGCTCGTTAGGTGGCCCAAGCAATCGCACACAATTCTTGAAGATACGCAATAAATCTACAAGATATCCTCATGGAATAGCAATTAGGAGATAAATATTAAATTTTTCAAGTTAGTATACAGAATATGAACTATCTGTTTACAGGTTCGCACAAAACAATGTTAACGGACAAATGTTCATCACTAACAGCCCTGATTGAAAAACACTTTGGCACTCTAAAAGACCCTGGATCGTTACACAACATTGAGAATTTGCTGATAGATATTATTGCGATTAATATCTGTGCAACCATTTGTGGGGCGAACAACTGGGAAGCAGTTGCTGCCTATGGTATAACCAAATATGAATGGCTAAAAACTTTTCTAGCTCTGCCTAATGGGATTCCCTCTCATGATACATTTATCCGATTATTTGCCCGTTTAAAATCAGAAGAACTCCAGTCATGCTTTATTAGTTGGATGCAAGCAGTTCATCAGGTGACCAATGGAGAACGCTTAAATGTGGACGGGAAAACCTTACGAGGGGCAAAAGAACGAGGAAATAACCGAAGTTTAATTCCTATGGTAAGTGTCTGGTCAGCCACTAATCATTTGGTACTTGGTCAACGAAAAGTCGCTGAAAAATCCAATGAGATTACTGCTATTCCTGAATTATTGAAGATTTGAGAAATTCGAGGTTGTTTAGTAAGTATTGATGCCATGGGATATCAAACTGAAATTGCCTCTACAATTATTGAGCAAGGCGCTGATTATGTATTAGCATTGTGAAAGGCTGATCTGCCAAGCATTATACCCTCAGTTATCTTTTGTTATCGTTTGAGTCCCGCTAAATAGGGCTTGCTGAATAATGGTAAAACCCTTTTAAAATAAGGCTTTTGACCTGTTAAAATCCGATGTTCATGCTGCGAAAATAGGATTGGGACATTCAAAAACCTTGCATTATCCTTTTTTTAGTACATAAACCAGTACAAAAAAGAGGGCAACAAAGCCTGAAACGACCGGCTATTGACGACCGACGACCGACTCCTAACCCCACCAACAAACTTTTTCAGCAAACCCTAAATAAGCAATTCGACTCACCACTACTTCCAGATCGCTACCCCATAGTCTATCCCTTTCCTGGCGTTACTGGGTTTTCTGCGTTTGCTCCAGATATTTCTGCACACTCTGTCCCATCTGCACCAGATTCGGTTCAATCTTTTTGGCCAGAAGCTCTTCGACTAGGTGAACTAAGCGACTGAGCAAGAAGGGGGGCACACTGTGAACTGCGCTGAGGTCAATCCTCACTTCGACTCGGCTTTCCACCAATGTGCAATTGCCTCGATCCAGAAAGCGGTTCTTGCCAGCGCAAAACACCGCCTCTCGGTAGGCATGGGTTTCAATTTGCCAGTCTACAGTAAACTCATTGTTGTCCCAGATATCGTATTCCGTCCAAGTGAACAGTTCTTCACTCAAAAGTGCCCGAGCAGCGGCTGGGATGTCCCCACCCCCATGCCACTCCAGCACCAGTCGCACCAGTCGCTCCGCTTCCTGGCGAGACTTGAGTTGCAGCGATCGCACATTGGGCAGATACGGCCCCAACTCCATCAGCTTGTCCCGATAGGTGGCATAAACCAAGGATCGAGAAAACGACACCTGTGAATCAACGGAAATTTTGATCATCTTTGGGCTCCAACGGCATGGGGCAAGATATGCAGTTTAACGCGGGTATGAACTACTTGTACATCTTCAACCCCTATCCGCCCGAATACTCCGACCCCGTTTAACTCCTCCTTCCACGGCGTTCAAACAACCGTTCGACCTTGGGAATTAAGGATAAGATTCCCAAGGCTAAGAGAGTGCTGAGAATGGCCGTCGCTTCTCGCCCCATCCCTGCCGCTACGCCGATGGCCGCCGTTAGCCATATGCCCGCCGCCGTGGTCATCCCCTTAGCCTCCTCTTGGTGCCTTCCTATAATGATCGATCCGGCCCCAAGGAATCCCACCCCAGCGATCAAACCCTGCAACACACGAGTTAAATCTGCGATCGATGCCCCAGATTGTTGAGGAATGAGGACGAAGAGTGCTGCCCCGAAAGAAACCAGCATATGCGTTCGCAACCCTGCCGCCTTGCCCTTGATCTCCCGATCGTACCCCAGTAGACCACCAAGGATCGCCGCAAGCAAGAAACGTAAAATGATGCGGATAATTTGAGCCACATCGGTGATCTCGGAGAATTCCGATAGCACAGTATTCCATATCACTTGCCACACACCCGTAGTCCCTCCTTACTTTGGCTGTACTTCATTCTACAAAGTTGGCTGTAATTTCTTTATTGATGTCCGATCGTTCTACCGATAGATTGCATCATCAATCGTGACTCGGAAAAACTCACCCTCTGACTCAAACCGCTCAGTGCCAAAGTACCATCCAATCCGCAGACGGGTCGGAATGGTATAGCCACAGAATGTGCCTTCTTCCTCTATAATTCCACCGAAGTCCACATAATGAGACTTAGACAAAAAACAAATCGAGAAAAGCCTCAACTCCAATCCCCGCTTGGGATTTACTTTGAGAAGCCCAAAATCGCTGAAACCCAGATATATCAAGGAAAATCATAAATCGAGGTTAACCCTTTGTCCCGTAATGGTTTGAGCCTTTTTTGCTGACCGAAAACGCCTAAGTCCCATTAACATCAATCACTCGAATCGCTTCGCACTCGCAAAGATTACACTGGACTTTACCCAAACTTTCAACTCCCGAACAAGGGCAATCTGGTCGCGATTTGATGCCTCTACTGACTTGGTAGTTATGGCTGGCTCGTGAGATAGTACAAGATAATCCTTTACCTTGGCAGAAGCCTCTTCCACAAAACTCTCTGACTCCTGGAAGGGTCGCTCAGGGTTTTGGGGCAATTTTAGCGGTGATTGGTACACCCGCCTGTTTCCCCAAAACCCGAGGAAAATCCCAGGGCTGGCCTAAAGGCAAAAAACGGACTCCAAAAATCCCTTATCCTACGGTCAAAAAACGCTATTCTGCCCCGCCTAAATCGAAAAAGACCGCATCTTAATCCTTCATCGTGCTTTTTATCTCTTTCTCAGTCTTTTATCCCTATTTGTGCCAATTTGGGCTGCAAATTAGTCTAAACAGAAGTTATGATTCTTATTTAACCATCTTTTAACGGCCGCATTTTCACAGTCTTGTTTTTGATGCCCATCTTGTTTTTTTAATGAATTCTGGCTCTAAATTAATTACTTGTTTTTGATTAGGAGAAACCACCCTAGGTGTGACACAGCCATGAAAATAAGTTGTAGTTCCCTTTCGATGATTACGACAATTACAATGAGGGCAATTAATTTTCTTAGATGAGAAATTTCTGTGCCATCTAATGCCACTAAAATTTCTCCATCTAAGTAGAGAAACTTTTTCAAAACTCCCTTTTCCTTTAACCATTGATAGACTTTTTGAAAAGTCCTAGAGACAGTAGAGGCTGGCACTGGCTCTGGCTCTAACAGATTTCTTATTTGATTATCCCTAGGAATTTTTTCAATTGAAAATAAACTTTCAGCATTATCTTTTCCCTTATTGCTTTTTATTAAACGTTGATGGTATAAAAAAGACGGCGACTGAGTAAAAAAGACTGAAAATGCAGCCATCACGGCATCTTATACCTGATATTTTGTATTATTTCCAGGTTTCCTCTCATCGGGTAAATCATGTAATTCTTGACGTAAAAATTGCATTAATTCCGAAATTTCTAGGGTTGCCGCTTTTTGAGCCATCTTGGAATAATTTGACGTGCTGGTGGATTTCTAACTCACCCATTTTACCTTAGCTGACAATAATTATAAATTTTTATTTCCCTTGAATTCCTTATTCTAAAAACAGAACTATCTTCCTGAATTTACCCCGTTCGTTCTCAGCCAATCCCTTTGATTGCTTGAGTATTTATACTTAATTTATCCAACCAATTGTTTTTTTAGTGATCGCCTCTCCCTGAAAAATAGTCACTTTCTACTATATTTTGCCTTCCAAAATCGGGGTTAATGCTCTATTTATTTCAAATTGACATCCTCACCGCCGTAAACGGACGGCGATTCCCAAACCTCACGATTTAGGTTTCTGCTTCTTTCCCTTGCGGGGTTCCGCACCTGCCTTAACAGATTTACTCTGTTCTGGTCTTATGGTCGCTCTACAG
>NZ_JAJTDH010000133.1:0-7039 GCF_021300285.1 Microcystis sp. 49638_E5
GCTGGCCAACAATCGATCGAGTGTTGGATTGCATGGCTTCTCTGTGAGTTCAACGATTGAATTCTCGTCAAGTCCGAAGCTTTCAGCGATCTTGCGGGGAATTTCGATATCCATCATCTTCTCGTCCGATAAAGTTAGAAAATTAACCTTAAATACTTATTTAATTCAGTTATCGGTCAAATAAAGGTAAATAACTGCAATTTTTCCCTTAATTAATCGCATTTAGACCTTTTTTCTCCACCAGAGACAGCAGTTTTAATGCGAGTCCGGCTGGATGTTTCTCTCCCCTTTTAAGCTCCTTTTTCTTTCCAGGCTATGAGGTAACGACGATCAGATTTTCAGTCAATTTTATTTCTATTCTATCATCACCGTCAAATGGTAATGTCAAACAATGTTTAACGACTCGTGGAACCATGAGATCGAAATCCATCGGGGTGAGGATTCCCGACGCGATCAACGAACGCTTTGAGAGTTACGGACGGCGGCATTTTCCCAAGGGGGACAGTTTCGACAAGACAAAAACCGCCCTCGACCTCATCTGCAAGGGATTGGAATGTTCTCCCGACCAAGAGAACAATATTAGACCTCTTGCATAAATCCGAAAACAAACGATAGAAACAATAATGGGAGGGACTTTCAGTTAATTATTTATTAGTAATTGATAATCTTCAAAAATGTTGCTGTACAAGGATCGACTTAAGACTTTTGCAAGAGGTTTACTGGTTACTGTTGACTGTTAGCTGTTCCGCTATCGCCTGATTTGACCATGACAGCAATTTCAGCAGACAAACTACCATTACTGTTTGGGGATGATTCTTCATGGCTTGAGCGGACTTAAATTTTAATTCTCTCTCTGTTATCATTCAAATAAAATTCTAAAACCTTCTTGCTTAAAATGATTGTCGTGGGTTAACACTTCACCGATTTTTAATCGTTGCATGACCGTCATTGAAATGCAATCTGTCAGGCTATATTCTTTGTCCGGGCGATGGCGGTATAACTCGAAGCCTTGCAGGAATGATTCTCGATTTTGGGGAATGATTTGAAGGCGGGGATTCTGGAGCAGATCATCAATAAATTCGACAGTACGCCGCCTCCGATTTGCTCCTTGGGCTGACATAAAATTCAGTACCTCTACCAAAACTTCATTCGTCGTCACAAGTTCAACGTGTTTGAGACTGGACGTGACTTCTCTGACTCGTTGATGCCAATTATCTTGGGAATTGATTAAAGCAACCCAGTAGAAAGTGTCGGCAAAAATTTGTTTCATTGCCTTTTCTTGGGACTCCCATAAAGATAATGGTCGTGTTCTTCTGCACCGTCAGTTGGAAGCCGCTCAAGTTCTTCTTCAGGGAAGTTCAGATTCAACTTATCAACTATCTTTAAAATTGATTCTCCAGTTGTCTCCCCTTGAGATATATCCGAAGAAATCAGATGAGTTTCCAGAGCCTCTTTGAGTCGATTTAAAACGCCATCCAGAGAGCTATCTTGGTAATCAATCGGCTCTAATTCAGGAAAGTTAACTAAATATCCATCGGGATTCTTGGAGATGACAATACTGATTTTATTAACCATTTTAAGTCCTCCTATTTAACTTTAAATACTCAAAAGATTTTGCTGTTTTATTATAACACAATAAGCCTTAAAAATTCATTCAGTTTTCTCAGTCATTTCTCAGACTTAACTAACGTCAGTTCGGGATAAGGGAATTTTGCCATAGCTTCCACGAAAGAATAGGAGTTTCAGGCTACGGTAGCATCAGGGTTTTAGCTTATCCCGAACTCAGGTTTTGTTAATCCCTGAATACCGAGAGGACACTTGCTATGGCTGAAAGTATGGATGCGAAAGCGGGATCTCCCAACAAAGAAAAAGGCTACGCGGAAAAAGGTTCCCGTGAACCCTCTCGCGCAGCACAGGCCGCAATCGTACAAGCGGCGACTTGGGCCGCTAAAGGTGGCAAATCTCAATAAATAGTCGTTGAACTCTTTTTTATCAAATGCGGATTCGATCGATATCCGCATTTTTAATTCTTCAAGCTTTAGGTTCTTCCGAACTTACACTGTAGAAAATTCCTCAAGCTCCCTCTCTGCCCAGCAATGCTCTAAAGTTGATAAATATCAATTTAACAAAAACTCAAAGTATTGCTGTACAAGCTTTACAAGTATGAGTTGTTAATAGTTTTGCATGACAGGTTCGGTAGAGCCGATTAATTTAGTGATTTCGGTCTTTTAAAGATCGGATCATTTGATTGTTCCTTGATATTCTGCGGGGAAGGATTTTCCTTCTGGTAAGGAGAAGCTTTGATCGTTTCGAGCGGAATTCCGCGAGATAATGCAGAATCTAAAAAAACCTCGACTGGAATTCCCCAGTTAGGACTATGGGTACTATCTAACACCGAACAGTTTTCTGTACTGTTTTCATAGGTTCCAGCCGTGGCATGAATAGCCACCACTTGATCATATTGGTTAAAGACTCCAGCCCCACTCATTCCTTCAATTGTTGGATTTGTATATTTGACTCGATTTCCCTCTTGAAAGTGTTTTTTTGGATCGTCGAGATTCTTTAAAAGCTTTCTATCGTTTTCGGTGTACTCTTGATCTGAGCGGACGATCTGCTCTATAGCTCCGCGTGTCAACTCCTCTTTTGGTTTTCCAGAACAATATCTCCAACCTAATACCGAGACTGCTTGACCTTGAGAAATATTGGGATTTAAAGTGACATTAGGATAATCGATATCGCTAGTAAATTTAACAATGGCTAGGTCTAATTCTGTATCTGGGATAATTTCTTTGATCGGATAGAATCGATTGTCATAGGTAACGATCTCCTTTGAAGATGGATTCAATAAATTATCTACTACGTGTTTGGCGGTCAGCACATAGTAATCATTAGAAGCGGAACCGATGATTATACCCGTTCCTATTCCTTTGATATACACAGTAGATTTTTTTAATGTTTCGGAAATTACTGATGAATTTACCTCATGCTCTTGCGGCATATTGCCGTTTTTTTCACAGCCTACCAATATACCCAATAAAATAATTGACAAATAAATAGTATAAATAGCTCGATACTTCATGTTTTTTACTTTGCTTTCGTGAGTAATATTCCTTTTTTCAAAAGATTTTTTACTGACCAGTGTTATCCTGAAATTCAAATTTAACGGTAACAGTTTCAATTTTAGACCTAGTATGTATCAGTTTAATATTTTTGCCTCGACAAAGAATTTCATAAATAACTTTTTGATCTTTTTTTTGATCTTTTTTTTGCTCTTCTAGCTCGTATCGATAATAGTTTTGGTTATTATCTACTATTTTGGGGATAATATTTTTGTTTTGATGGCTTCCCAAACTTAAGGAAGTAAGTATTATTTGACAGTTCTGTGCAGCTGCCAATTCTATGGACTTATTTGTAGTAAAATCGACTACCTTTTCAGAATCTGATATAAAAATTTTAATTTTGTCGTTCGATTCTATCTGAAATCTTGCTATTTTTGTTGGATGAAAATAAATCCAAAAATTTTCGATTATATTTTTAAGGATTGTCAAAACTACTAATATTATCAGAATCAATACTATCAAAGGCAATACACCCGATAGTATCAAGATCATGTTCAATTTTTGTTCAAGATTTAACCGATCAACAGGAGTCATGGGGTTTAACTTCCTTACCCCAAGAGTTTCTGATTTGACGGAAGGAGGTGGAGACAAAAATCCGATTGGTTCTAATTGAGCCGTGGAGGTCGGTAATTCGCTAAATAATTGCTGAGAATTGAGCGATAAATACCAATCAATAGGTAATCCCAAAGATAAGGGAGCATTGTCTTGAATAATGAATGGAACTTTTTTATCATCTGCGTATCTATTTGGTGGGGCATCAGCCGTGGTTTTTCCTCTTCCATTGATTCCTACTAAATGCCCTTTATGATCGAGAATTGCACCTCCACTGGTTCCTTCCTCGGTGTCATTGGTAAAAGCCAATTGATATCCGTCCTTTAGATAGCGATCAATAACCCATCCTTTGCCTTTGGTAAAAAGAAATTCTGCTGGACAATCAGTAATAGGAACTGCACTTAATTTACAGGGAAATCCAGTCACAAAAAAGTCACTTTTATCTGGCAAATTTTCCGAGGTTTTTTTAATGGCTGTTTCGTATTGATAAGGACTCTCGAACCATAACAAGGCTAGATCAGCTTTTACCCCCATTTGCTCGAATTTAGCCTTGGGATGAATTTGACCTCTATGAATGAAACCCTCATGAGTTTGAATATAAAATTTGTCAATTCCAGATGAGACATGAGCGTTTGTTAAGACTAAATAATTGTAGATGCTTTGACTATTTTTCTTTTTGATTTCTTGTCTATCAACGATAACTCCCGAACCACTGTCGGATGTTGTATATGGCCAGTCTTCCCATAAAACTGTGTAAACTCTTACAGTGATCAATCTAGCGATATCCCTTATCATATCTTCATCCATCTTCCCTATAGAGGGTTGCTCATCAGAATGAGAAGTTTGTGCCTCGATAGGATATAAAAAAGCTTGCATGGTGAACAAAACCATGCAAGTTAACAGAAAGATAACGATAAATTTTCTAAGTTTCATGATTACTGCGAAACACACACTTCTCTGGCCACCTTCTCTTCACCTCGCAAAACCGCCATAATGTTAACGAAGGTTGACTTATTACCACATTGCTTGAGAGGCCGCCCAGAAAAGTTTCTATCGTGAAGAGCGAACAAATCTTCTAATAACTGCCTAGGGCTTTCTTTCCCACCACTGCCATTCTCAAATCCGTAAATATTTCCATTAAGCGTCCACAGAAGCTGCTCTTCTCTACATTTAGCTCCCTCTTTATTAGTAGTACAAAGTGCGGGATGTCCGTTGATATAACCATGCCCTATATATTGACCCCCTTTGCTGAACTGTTTATTAAGACGATTACTCACCTCTTGACAGCGTTGTAGCGGCGTGTACCCAGCCTCTTTTGCTAACGGTTCTAACCACCGAATCAATTGACGTGGTTGGTTCTGCCATTGCTGGCTAGTAGCCACAGTAGTGGGAACACCACTACTAAGAGTTTGACACTGAAACCTCACTGGCGGGTTTTTTGCGAAAATCGGCTGAGAGAATAAGACCGAAAATCCGACTACTGCCGCTACAAGAACTATTGCGAACCTCTTGAGTCTATTCAACGTTAAAACCCTCCAGCACTAAGGATAATATAAAATCATCTTAACTCAACAATTTCTGCATCCGTGTTCGTTTTGTCACGATTTTCTGACAAAATCAAGGTACTCTGATCGGCTTTCGGTAGGAATCAGTCGGCAAAAAGAGGGGTTCTGACGGCTCGATCGACCCTTCTCGTTTATTCTCTTCAGTGCGAAGGAATAGAGGTTTATCGGGAACCTCTATAGTCGATAGAACATCTCGACAAATTTCTAGGTGACGATGAGATTGACAATTCATCACTAGATTTTTCCAAGCAAAGTGCAGATTATATTGGGCAGTATAGAGACTTAACAAGCTAATCAATAATCCCAACAGTGGCATAATCTGATGAAATTGACGTGTCATGGCTCTTCTCTACTTTGTGTGATAATTTTTGTTTATGTAAGGTGAAATGGTTACTGAATAATACTTTTAGGACTATTTTGAAAAAAGAAAATATCAGTATAGACCCCCGTTTCCACATAGAAACCAAAAGAATCGTTTTATTTCTTTCCCTTATCAAGCCAGACGATTAGATGTGCTTTTCTAGCCTAGTTCTTCTTTAGATTATCGGGACGAAGAAAAATCCCTCCCTCGTTTTCGGGGTCTGGCGAAGAAGGACTAGGAGATGGGTTTGGAATTGGGGACTCCATCGGCTTCGGATCAGGATGCGAATCGAAGACTCTTGCTCGAAGTAGATTAAAACCCCAGATAAATCCTGTGATCATGACTAATATCATCAAAAACTTGCCCAGAGGTATATTGACCATAGGAATCTGGGTATGGATCGCCGAACGAAGAACACTGACTCGACTCTTAGTGATAACTACTGTTTTTCCTAAATGATGCAAGTCTTCAAGAATTTCCTCTACATTTTTATAGCGATCTATGTGGTTTTCTTGAATCATTCGATCGATAATAGCCGCTAGTTGATCCCCCACGTTATTAGCCTTTGTTCTCCATGCGAGCATTTTGGTACTCGAATTACGAGATATATCTTTTGGTTCAATACCAGTTAAAGCTTTAATAACAGTCATTCCCAAAGCATAAATATCACTATTGAATTCTGGATAACCGTCCATTTGTTCTTTTGGCGTATAACCACTGGTAAAAATTTTAGTTAGATTCCCTCCTGATAAATTCGGTAATTGTGAACTGGATAAAAGAGGTGCTTTAACTCCTCCAAAATCAATCAAAATAAATTTTTTATCTCGATCCCGACGCAAGATATTCGATGGCTTGATGTCTCGATGAATTACTTGTTCTTTATGGATGTATTCTAAAACGGGGAGAATCCCTAGCAAAAATTCAATGACTTCCTGTTCCTCGAATTTTCCGCGAGAGCTAATTTCATCTTCCAGCGAATCACCTTCTATATATTCTTGAACTAAATAAAATTCTTGATTTTCTGAAAAATAGGCAAATAAATAAGGAATTTGATCGTGTGTGCCTAAATTCATTAGCGTTTTAGCTTCTCGATAAAATAACTCCTGCGCTTTGTTAAGTTCATCTTGGTTATTGCTTTTAAATATAAGCTTTTTAATAACACATTGACTTCCTAAACGCCGTGAATCTTTAGCTATATAGGTTTCTCCAAATCCACCCACACCCAATTTTTTTACAATTTTATAATACTGGCCAATAATCATTGAGGGTTTCATGGTCTTGGTTGGCAATCTTGACAGAAGATGATTTATATTCTAGCAACCACAGCCACAAAAAAGCACCCCCTCGCAGGAGTGCCTTTTCGTTCAGACTAGGAATTAACCATTGATAGCAGGAGCAGTCAGAGCTACGGGAGCCTGTTCACCACTAGCTAAGTCTAAGGG
>NZ_JAJTDH010000004.1:0-121158 GCF_021300285.1 Microcystis sp. 49638_E5
ACCCAACGATTGTCTTGGGATAATTTCCCCTCAAAGGGCAGCTCGAAGTTTTCTGGTGGGGTTGAGGGTAACTCGCTTTTACGGTACATTAGCACTAATTAGAGAAGATGCAAGAGTGATGCAAGGGTTTTGAGCGATTCTAGCAGATTTAAGTGCATTTGGGAAGCTCTCAATCAAGCTAAAAGCCCTTTCCTGTAAGGTTTTTCCCATTATTCAGCAAACCCTAAATAAAGGCAATCTCCTGAATACTGATACTAAATCCGTTGAGTATAGGCTACATATCAGGAGAGGCACTCATGCAAGAGGCAAAAGGGAGAATAAATAATCGGTTTTTAATAACTGGATTTAGCATGAATCCTGAATACTGATTACTGTTTACTGATAACTGATAACTGAAAAGTTTCGCTAATCTTTAGATAAATTGCCAGAAACATACCAAGTAAAACCACCACCGATAACTGCCATAACTGCTAAAGCTAATAGTACTGGTCGGAGTCCGAATTGAGTTTCGGCGATACCCGCCACGGCTAAGGGTAAAGAGAGGGCAATATTAACGGCATTATTTTCTAAACCAAAGACTTTACCGCGCATTTCGGGGGGTGTATCTGCCTGTAGGGTGGTTTGCATGGGAACCCCGACTAAAGCGGCAAAAATCCCTAATAAAGCGGTCATAGCGAAGGCTAAAATTAAACTCTTTGTGGCTAGAGATAAACCGATTAAAGCTGCCGCCATACCCAGGGAACCCCAGAGACTTAATTGGGTGTGGGAGAATTTTTGGCCCCAATAACCCAAGGTAATCGCACTAACTGCCATTCCTGCACCACAGGAGGCTAATAAAAAGCCGAATTGAGAAGCTTTTAACCCGGGTAGTTTTTCGGCCATACTGACGGCTAATACTGATAGAGCGGCAAAAATACAGAATAAGATGACTAATTGAATCAGAGCGTTACGAACTTTATGATTTTTGTTGAGGTAACGAATGCCGTCGCGGATATCTTCCCAAACATGGGGCTGTTCTGCGGTAGGAATGACATATTTTTCGTTAGTTCGCAGGATAATTAGAATTAAACCGGCAATTATATAAAAAGCACCGACAATCATCACTTTGCCAATATCAAATTGTCCGGCTCTCGTGCCGAAAATGCTATCGGCAAAAGCTAATAGAGGTTCACCGATGGCAAAACCGATAATTAATACTGCCATGGTGGTTAAAGTGTTGAGGGAATTAGCGGGTAGAAGATGACGACGTTTTACCACTAATGGCAGGGTAGATTGTTCGGCGGGGGCAAAAAATTGGGTTAGGGTGGAGACAAGAAAAGTAATGACTAACAATAGGAAAAAACCGAAGGGTAAGTTAAATTCTCCCTGTAACCGGTAATGCCAATTTCTTAAACCGTCAGGCAACCAACCGAGGGGAACGGCTAAAGTTTGCTCGCGCACTAACCATAATAATAGGGGAATGATGAGGACAAAAGCCCCGCGTAAAAGGTTAGAAATAACTAAAACTTGTTTTTTTAACCATCTATCAACATATACACCCGCCACCGAACCCACTAACACCGCCGGAATTGTATTAGCAATCATTATCGCCGATACCCAGCCACTAATCGATTGATCGGCTTCTTGGTAATGGGTGGCAATTAGGGAGATCATCAGGACTAAATAGAATTTATCCGCTAATTGGGAAAAAATTCCCCCCGCCCAGAGAGTGAGAAAGCGCGGGTTTTTTAGCACTGGGGCAAAACCCTGACTAGGATTGGATTTGGGCGCACGTTTAGGCAAGCGGTTCATGGTTTCTGCGTCGGATTGCCTCGGTGAGGAATCGGAAGAATTAAAAACAGGAGTGGAAGAGTCGCTAGAATTAGCGTCGCTAGTTTCTGAGTCAAACAGTTGCATTATGATGATTTTTGCTATCTGTTTAAAATTCTAAGGGAGATAAACCCTCAACTAATGCCGAGGAGCGAAAAGTTTTTCCCAGATGATATTGAGTATAGCGGCGCAGCAGGCGATCGAGGTTAATCCAAGCTAGTTCTGAGGCAAGGTTTTCTGGTGGGGGAAAATCGGTTTTTCCTAGGCATTGCAGTAATTGCAGTTCTTGCCGCGTCAGTTTACTATCGATTTTGGGCGGGTTGATTGTTTCTGTGAGGGCAGCTAGATCTATTATTCCCCCTGCCTCGAAACTAAATCCTAGGCAATTTTCCCCAATTAAAGCTTTTCCCGTCAACAGGCAGTTATGGACTTGCGGCACTAAACCGGCAATTATTAAGAAATGAAAAATTGCTTGACAAAGGTAGGGAAGTATGTATTGATTCTCGTCGAGGACTTCAATTCTGGCCAGATGGCTGCAGATTAATTCGTATAATTCCCTCTGGGGTTGTTCGCTCAGTGCGATCGCCAAAACCAGCTCACAGAGGTATTGACTAACGGTTAGTTTGGCGAGATTTTGACTTAATTTCGGATAAGATTCGATAGTTTCGGCTTGAACGACCTTATCTAGGGATTTTCCTGCGACTATTAACAGATTATTGACCACAAATAGTTCACTTCTACCCCGGAGGGAAGATTTATACTTGCGCGCACCTGGAGCGATGGCTCTAATTAAACCATATTCGGCGGTCAAAATAGTTAAGAGGCGATCGGCTTCTCCGAAGGCCATTCCTTGCAGATTGATTCCAGTAGCTTGATAGGTACGAGACATCATTTAATAATTAGGGTTTGCCGAACAAGTTTGTTGGTGGGGACAGGGTGTGGGGTGTGGGGTGTGGGGTGTAGGGTTTTACCGATTTTGAGGGGGTCAATTACCTAATTTTCAGGGAAAAAGTCCAGGAATTTTCCCCCCGATCACTCCCATATCTGGTACTTTTTGATTGACAAAAGCTGTAAAAGTCTTAGCCAACAAGGTTTTTAGATTTTTTCGGCAAACCCTAGCTAATTGTCTCCCCAAGAAGACTTGAGCTAATCACCAAGCAAAGGGGAATCAGTCATGACTATGGAGGTTAGCGGACTCGAACCGCTGACATCCTGCTTGCAAAGCAGGCGCTCTACCAACTGAGCTAAACCCCCGATATGGTTTTTGAGACACTCTCGTTATTATAACCTATAGTGAAAAATATTACAAGTAAATTTTCCCCTTGCCTGCCATGTCTTATCTAGTCGCCACTTTTTACCAGTTTGTGGCTTTGTCAGATTATCGTCAAAAACAGCCAGAAATACAAAAATACTGCCAAGAAAGAGGAATTAAAGGAACTATTCTTCTGGCGGCCGAGGGGATTAATGCAACGATCGCCGGGAACCGTCAAGCGATCGCGGAGGTGATTAGTTGGTTAAAAACCGATACTCGTTTAGCTAATCTAGAGGTGAAAGAGTCTGTTTGTGATTATTTGCCCTTTCAACGCTTAAAAATTCGCTTAAAAAAGGAAATTGTGACTTTCGGTCAACCCAAGGCTAATCCTCTCGAAAAAACAGGAATTCATCTCAAAACTGAAGAGTGGAACCAATTGCTGAAAGAGCCGGACGTGGTAGTTATCGATACTCGTAATAATTATGAAGTGGCGATCGGTACTTTTGCAGGAGCGCTTAACCCAGAAATCCAGCATTTTCGCCAATTTCCTGAGTATATTCACGACAATTTTGATAGTATTAACAATAAAAAAATAGCTCTTTTTTGTACGGGGGGAATTCGCTGTGAAAAGGCGGCAGCTTTTTTATTAAATCAAGGCTTTTCTCAAGTTTATCAGCTAGAGGGAGGTATTTTGAAATACTTAGAAGAAGTTAGTCCCGATCAGAGTCTTTGGCAAGGAGAATGTTTTGTTTTCGATCAAAGAGTGGCCCTAACAGCTAATTTAGAGGTAGGACATTATGAAATGTGTCCCGCTTGCGGTCATCCCATCGATGAAAAAGATAAACAATCCCCCAATTACCGAACGGGAATATCTTGTCCCTATTGTAGTTGATTTTATCCTATTTAGTATCTGGTTACTTTTTCTTGCGGATTTGTGTACCAGAAATCATGTCATGAAGGGCGCGTTTTTTCTTTGTCCAGGCTGCCAGCAAAAAGCCCAAATATAAGGGAGCAGTGGAGAGAAATTTTAGTAAGTAGCGGCGATTGGCTCTCGCAAAAGATATGCGTCGGCCTTGGCTATCGGTGACGAATAAATCAAAAAACATTTTACCAATAGTGGCTTTAAAAAGATATTCTAAGAAAACATAATATAACCATTTAATCACTATTCCTAAACCAAGAGCAGTCAGGATGGCAATATGTTCGTGAGTAAAGTTAATTTTGGCTTGAATATTATAGATAATTGCCGCTATAAATAAGACAAAACCGATAATTGTTGTTCCAACTGCACTTAATCCTGCTGCATAGTAAACCCAGATTTCTTTGGGAATATCAAAATCAAGATTTAAGTTTTTAAAAGTTGACCATTGTTGTAAGCGAAAACAGATATAACCACCTAATAAAGCGGCGATAATAAGAACGATAAAAGAATCAATTAAAGAAGCTTTTAAACGGAGCCAAAACCCAGCATAACTGGGAGAAATTGCAGCGAGTAAAGAAATAATTGCAGGATTGGGAATAGAAATAATTTTAGGTTTTTCATGAGAAGAATTTTTAGTTTTTTTAGTTTGATGGGGATTGGCTTTAATATCGGTAATAATTTTTAGCAAATTTTTGGTATCTTTAGGTCGATCAATAGGTTTTTCTGCCATTAAATTATCGATAAAATCTGCTAATCGAGAAGGGATTTTTGTGGCATATTTACGCCAGTTAAATTCATTGGTATTAATATTATAAATTTTCGGGTCACTGGGTTCTTTACCGGTTAACAAAAAGACGAAAGTTTTGCCCAAAGCATAAAAGTCTGATTGGGGGACAGAGTGACCACGAGATTGTTCAGGAGGAGCATATCCGGGGGTATAAATTCCTGTATTTTTGCCTCCTGCTAGGACAGTTTTAGTCACCTGTCGTGCTGCTCCAAAATCAATTAAAACTAATTGACCATCGGGTTTTAAGATAATATTAGAGGGTTTGATATCACGATGATAGAATTTATGTTTATGAACTTCATGGAGAATATTAGCTAACTGAGTTAACCAATCCAAAGCGAGATTATAATCAATCGGTTTAAATCCTCTTTGTTTTTGATATTCTTCTAAGTCAATACCAGCAATTTTCTCCATGACTAAACAGTGTAAAGCAGTTTGACTCTCCCGGGGATGATAAATAAAATAGTTTTCTCCTTTGGGAATACCGGGGTGATTTAATTGTTTTAAAAGATTGGCTTCCTGTTGAAATAAATCAATAGCTTTGCTGGAATCGTAGGTAAGAACTTTTAATACTTTGGGTATTTTACGCTCATCTATCACTTCATAGGTATTACCAAATCCACCTTTGGCACTCAATAAATTTGTGACTCGATATTTACCATTTAAAAGCAAGTCGGAACCACAGGATTGACAGTAACGACTCTCCGTGATACTTTTCGGTTTAGGACAATGAGGATTAATACAAAAACTCATAGATTTTATTGGTAGAGTACAAAATAAAGTTGATGATTAAAATATTCCCTGATATATTTAAGGTTGGTTGCCAAGAAAAAAGCCGCGCAATCCCAAAGTGACCACGGCACTTAAAAAAGCTACAACCATGGGGATAATCAGAGATTTAAACCCTTTCAAGTCCGCAATATCTTTAACTAGGATTGCATAACTATCTTCGACTTTTTCCAGTCGTTTATCCATTGTTTCGACTTTCTGATCAAGAGTTTTAATATCTCCTTTGATTTCTGTGACTTCCACCTTTAAATCATTAACATCTTTTTGGAGACTGTCAAATTTTTGATTAACATCTCTTTGGAGACTGTCAAATTTTTGATTAACATCTTTTTGGAGACTGTCAAATTTTTGATCCACATCTTTTTGGAGATTATCGATTTTCTGATCCACATCTTTTTGGAGATTGTCGATTTTCTGATCCATATCTCTTTGGAGACTGTCAAATTTTTGATTAACATCTCTTTGGAGATTGTCGATTTTACTCTCGATCCTTGTCAGGACAGATTCGAGAGAATAGGTAACGGTTTCGCTAGTTTGTGTCATGATTAAAAACCTCTTGTTGATATAGCCAAATATAATTAGGTTATACTAAAAAAATTTTTCGTTGGTGTCGGGTTTTAGCCATGTTCAGGAAAAAAGTACCTGAATTTTCCCCCCGATTACTCCAATGGCTGGCACTTTTTGATTTCAAAAAAGCCTAAGGATATTATCCAACAAAGTTTTTAGATTTATTCAGCCAACCCTAATTATTCCCCTATTGCCTATTGCTAGAGGCCAAGGACGATTTTGCTACCGAAAAAATTCCATTGTGGCCAGAGATCGATCATGGTAATTTAAGAAAGCGATCGGGGAACTCTAACAGGGAAGATCCCGACCCTAACCAGGGAGTGACTGTTTAACCGTCTGTCCTATGTACAAGTCTATTACTGTTTTAACGCTGCTGACGGGAATTATCGCCGTTGATGTGGTTTTAGCTCAATCCACTGTTAATCTTCCCATCACAGTTAAACGGGGAGAATCCTACGAAGGATTATTGACTAGAGCATCGCAATTAGCCGAGAAAACTATCATCAGTCGTTTTAATCAACAACAGGGTATTAATAAAATTGATTTATTGATAACGGCCGAAAAATCAGGGGCGATCGCACCTCTCCTCTCGGTGAAGGTATCCCGTCAAGATTGGTTTGGCAACCCTAATATTCAACGCTGGGCTAATGTTTTTCCCTTTGGCAAAGCTCTCCTTGGTTTTAGCTCTCCCGCACCCGTCGTCACCCCGAAAAGTCCCCCCGCTGCCGTTAATCCCAGTCCATCTCCAGCACCATCTCCCACCGCTACCACTCCTCCCCCTGCTTTACCCTTCGAGGATGAGCCGAATAATGCTCCCCAAATCCCCATTCCTAAGCAAAGATTAACCACTCCAGCTAATCGTTAATTGATAGGAAAAGCATGGGCTTTCGGCAGATATAAGTAGGGCTTGCTGAATAAATCTAAAAACCTTGTTGGATAAGGCTTTTAGACTTTTTTGACCTCAAAAAGTGCCGACCATTGGAGGGATCGGGGCTAAAATTCAGGTACTTTTTCCCTGAAAATTAGGTAACTGACTACCTCAAAATCGGTAAAACCCTACACCCCACACCCCGCTGAAACCAGTCTAGGGGAAAAATATCATCTTCTTGGGCGGTTTCTGTCCAACCAGTAACACTCTCAAAACAAGTCCCCGTCAAGTTAGCACCCCTCAAGTCCGCTCCCTGTAGATTTATCTCTTGTAAACGCGCTCCCGCTAGGTTAGCACCCGCTAAATTAGCCCCGCGTAAATCACTACCCGTCAGACGTGCCTCGCTAAAATTAGCCCTTTCTAAATTGGCCCCCTGAAAGTCCACCTCTTTAAGAAAAGAGCCGCTAAAATTGGCTTCCCTTGCGGAAATCTGACGACATTTAGCCCCACTTAACCGCGCTTCCTGCAAATTAGCCCAATTGAGATTGACTTTATCTAGGTTTGCCTCCAAGAGATTAACTAAGTATAAATTCGCCCCGCATAAATTCGCCCCGCATAAATTCGCCCCCCGGAGATTAGCATGGGAAAGATCCGCCCCACTTAATCGCGAGTTACGCAGGTTAGCCTGTACCATAAAGGCCCCGGTGAGATTGGCTTTGGTTAAGTCCGCTTCCACTAATTGCGCTTGACTTAATTTGGCATAGGTTAAATTCGCCCAATTCAAACTCGCTCCCCGCAGATTTGATTTAGTCAGAAAAGAGCGGCTCAAATTAGTTCCGCGCAAATTGGCCGCAGCAAAATTGACAGCGATTAGAGTCACTTGTTGTAGATCTAGACTCATCAAGTCAATGCCTAAAAAATCCCGTTCTCCTTGTTCGTAGAGTCTTAGTAACTGATTAACTTTCATCTCCCTTCTTCTACTTATAAGATGGTGGTTAAGAAGTAATCAACAAAAGCACCTAAAAACTTTGTCCGATAACTAACTCAGCTTTTAGATAAGAAATTTATCAGGCTCTCTTTTGAGTTTATGTAAAGTTTTTTGTCGATTTTTTAAGAGAAGATAACGCGAACAGCAAGTTAATTTTCATCATAGTTAAGTAGCTTGGCTAAAACAGTTGGACTGGTTTTTCCAATTCTACCCCAGTCCATCGGGTAATTAGTATCTAACATTACTCTTGTTAAAAAACTTATCTATTGTTTAAACTCGATTATATTTAACTCAGCTAATTCTCCGTACTTTCTCGGATCAGGGCGGTAGAGCCGAGAGGACTTTCAGGGTATTTTTACCCAAATCATATTAAATCCGGTTATTAAAGACTGATTATTGATTGCCCCTATTGCCTATTGCCTATTGCTTTTTGCCTGTCCTGATATATAGCCTATACTCAACGGATTTAGTATCAATAGAGACGTTGCTAGGCAACGTCTCTACAAAAGTGGTATTTAATCAAGTTACTCAGAAACAGACAGAGGGGAAACCTTTTGGGCTTGAGCGAGATAGTACCATCCCGACGGGACAAATACCAGTGCGCTTAAGGTGGTTCCGACCACCCCGATGGAAATACAGATAGCGAGGGGTTCCCAAAAAGCGCCGCCGTAGAGGAATAATGGCACAAATCCCGTCACGGTGGTTAAGGTAGTGGTGAGAATGTGACGGGTGGAAGCAATGACCACTTCCCGGATTGCCTTGCGTTGGCGTTGAAGATGGGGCGGTAAAGCTTGTAAAGCCGCTACCACGACAATAGAATCATTAACGGAAACCCCAACTAAGCCGATAGTGCCTAAAATCGACATGAATCCTAGGGGATATTCAAATAACCAGAGGGAAAATAAGGCTAGTCCAATTGAACTAATACCGACGACAGTAACTAGGGCAGCAAGACGGAAGGAGTTAAAAGAAAGAACAAGAGTTGATAGCATTAGAATCGCCAAGACTCCCACACTAGCAATTAGATTAGCCACAGCTGTATCTCTTTCTTCTTCCTCTCCGCCAAATTCGAGCCGATACCCTGCCGGAAGGGAAAATTTGCCCGATTCTAAGTTTTGGCGAAATTCGTCTAAAACCGTTGCAGCGATCGCATCAGCTTGAACATAGGCCTTCACCGTATTAATTCGCTTGCCATTTCGTCGAGGAATCGTGGCTAATTCGGGGAGAAAATCAAATTCTGCCACGGAGGAAAGGGAAATATTCGCCCGTTCAGCAGTGGCGGAATTACCGAGAATATTTAAAGAGGCAATTTGTGGCAGTTGCTCGCGATCGCGATTACCGACTCGGACTCGCACGGGTAATTCTTCCGTTGCTTCTAAAATCGAGCCACCCACAGAACCTTCTAAAAGGTTATCCAATTGGCTGGCGATCGCCGCATTATCCAAACCAATCAGTCGAGCTTTTTCTTCATTAATTTTTAAGGCTAATTTAGCTTTAATTTCACTTAAATCAGCAACAGAATAGGTTATTTCGGGTATTTTTGCCAGTTCTTCCCGTAGGGACTCGCCAATTTTCCTTAACATCTCCAATTCTGAGCCATAAACCCTAATTTCGATCGGGGCGCCCACCGGTGGACCCTGTTCTAGGGGGCTGACTAATACCCTTGCCATCGGTAGAGCTTGACTTAATTGTTTTTGTAAGGTTTCGATCAATTGGGGTTCATCAGAAACTTGCCGAAGTTGAATCAATGCTTGGGCAAAATTAGGAGAGTCTTTGACGCCATCGGAGAGATTATAGTAGAAGGGGGGAGCATTACGCCCTAAAAACCAGTGAACTTCCCCAATTTCTCGATGATCTAGCAGTATTTTTTCAGCTTGAGCCACTTTTACCTGAGTTACTTCTAGGGTTGTGGTGGGGGCCAGTTCGATTTCTAGGGTTAACTGATCTCGTTCTGCCGGCGGAAAGAATTCTTCCGGGAGAGTGCCAGCGACAACAAAGCCAGTAATTGGGACAATCAAGCCAATAACCAGACCTAATACGGGAAAATAGAGAATTAACTTCAAAATTTGGCGATATAACCCCGTTAGGAGCGGTAAATTAATTCCCGTATCCCACCAATGGGTTTTTGTCTGGTGCGATCGATGAGTCAGTTGATATAAACGTAAACTGAGGACAGGAATAATCGTTAGGGACAAAATTAGAGAACTAACCAAGGCTAAGATCACTGTTTGGGCGATAGTACGCACGAATTCGCCAGTGCCTCCTTGCAAAAGAGCGATCGGCATAAAAGACAAAATCGTGGTTAGGGTAGAAGCTAAGAGGGGAATCCCTAACTGTTTAACGGTTTCAGCAACAATATGTTCGTGAGCTATTCCGGTCCGTAGTCCTTTTTGCAGTTCATCGACAATCACAATAGCGTTATCGATCAAAAGTCCCAAAGCAATAACAATTCCTGTCACCGACATTTGATGTAGGGGAATTTGCCAGAGATTCATACCGGCAAAGACCATCAGGATCGATAAAGGCAGGGATACACTTACTACCAAGGCGGACTGCCATCCCATCATCACAAAAGCTGTCCCCATGACACAGAGTAACCCTAGGATCATGTTGCTGAATAATCCATCGAGTCGGTTAGCCACATAACGATTTTGGGCAAAAATTATCTTGAGGCTCACACCTTGGGGGAGAGAAGGGCGAAACAGGTCTAACTTGGCCTGGGCTGCCGCTGTCCATTCGTCTATGCGTTGCCCCGATTCCATCATAGCGGCCACCACAATAGCCGGTTTACCGTTAATAATGGTTAGTTCTGGTGGTGGTTCTTGAATTCCCTTGGTAACTAGAGCGATATCTCCTAAACGGGTAAATTGTCCCTCATTACTGTAACGAATCGGAATGGCTCGAATCCGAGAGAGTGATTCTAAACTGGTATCGACTTCCAATAATAAATTATTGCGATTACTGCGAAGTTGTCCGGCGGCAACCTTGGCATCACTGGTTTGAATTTGTTGGGCAACTTCGACGGCGGTTAGGCCCAGGGAGGATAATTTCACCGGATCGATTTCGACTAAAATTTCCTCGGCCGGAACCCCGACTAACTCGACCCTTTCGGTTCCCCAAAGGGCTTCTAATTCATCGAACAGTTCTTGGCCAAGTCGGCGTAAAATAGCGTAATTAGGAGCGGTATCTAGATCCCAAAGGATGGCAGTCAATAAACTAAAGGCTTTACTATATCCTTCTTCGTATAAGGGTCTTTGGGCTTCTGGGGGTAGTTGCGGGATGACATCGGTAATCCGATCGCGAATGCGTGACCAGACGGGATCCACATCAGTCACTTCATCTTTAAGTTCAATATTGACCGTGGAACGCCCTAATTCTGAGGAGGACTCAATCAGGCTAATTTCTTTGATGCTAGAGAGAGATTGTTCAATTTTTTCGGTCACTAGGGATTCGACCCGATAAGGACTGGCACCGGGTAAATTGGTGGTAATGGTGGCACCTCGATTAATTGTTTCGGGATCTTCCATGCGCGGCAAAATTTGAAAGGAAGACAATCCCCAGACAATAATCAGAATTAAGGTAAGAATTAGTAATCTAGGTTTACGTTCAAATAAGTTATTCATTGGAGATTATTAGGGATAATAAAGCTGATTAATGACCGCTGACTACCAAATTTCCACCATTTGCCCGGGTACGATGCGGTGAACCCCTTCGACGATCACTCGATCACCGGAGGTGAGCGTCCCGCGCACCAACAAGCGATCGCCTTGAATCGCTAGAACTTCTAAATCTTGGCGTTTGACGGTAAATTGTCGAGGATTATCGGGATTAGCTTCTCCTAGAACATAGGAAGACCATAATCCTCTCGTGCCTTGTACTAAAGCTTCTGTGGGCAACCAATAGCCCGATTGTGGAACTGATTGAGATAATTCTAGGCTGACCACTTGCCCCGGAATCAGGCCCTGAGTCTGATTTAAACTTAAAATAACCGTGGCGGTACGGGTAGTTGGATCAATTTGGGGCAAGGTTGAAGTGACTTGTCCTGTTAATATTTTGTTACCAATTTTTAAACGATGTTTACTGCCAATTGGTAAGTTTTCGGACTGGTCAATGGGAACCCCTATACGCGCTTCCAGTTTATTACTTTCCACTAAACGAACGATCGGATTACTTGCAGAAACAACAGTGCCAATATTGACGTGAAGGAGGGCAATAGTGCCATCGTAGGGGGCTTGAAGTTGGCTTTTCTCAATCTCTAATTTAATATTCTTCAGTTGGGCATCAAATTGGTCAATAACGGCTTTTTGCAGAGAAATCAATTCGGGACGAGTACCAGCTTTGAGTTCATCTAATTGACTTTGGGCTTCATCAATTCTCGCTTGTTGTGCATTAACATCTGTTTGCACTTCTTCGAGTTGTTCTCTAGTAATTGCCCCTTCTTGATACAATCCTAGCCGTCTTTGGTATTTAGATTGGGCTAAAGCTAATTGTTCCCTGAGATCTCGGACTTTTGCTTGGGCTGCAGCGATACTTTCTTTCCTGGAACCAGCTTGTAATTCTTGCAGTTTAGCCGTGGCTTGCGATCGCTGGGCGATGAGTTCTTGTTTTTGTGCTTCTAAATTGCGTGTATCTAGAGTAGCAATTAAAGTACCTCGGCGTACCTCTTGACCCTCTTGAACCAATAAACTAATTAATTGTCCCGAACGCTCAAATCCTAGTTCACTTGTCCGTTTAGCCACAATATTACCCGTATAACGGCGCGGTTCTTGGTGATGGGTGACAGGACTTAAAGTTAAGGTTCGCACAGGTAAGGCTGCCGTCTTGCTCTTATCGATTGCTAACGAAGCGGTTTCTTCTGAGGTGGTGGATTCAGAGGTGTCTTCTAAGAGGACATTCCGCAGGGTAGGATAGGCAAAAACCGAGGTGGCCGCTAGGATACCAGTAATAATTAATCGCCAGGGCAATCGCAGTTTTTTGATGGCAGTTTCTTGCTGTTTAGTGACGGGATTGGGGGAAGTCATAATCTAGTTCCAAATGAGTAGGGTTTAGTCAAAAGTAATAACAGATTAGCGAGGAAAGAACTATTTTTTGATCGCATAAGGCCGTAGGACAAAAGCCGCTGCTAGGGATAATATACCGGCGCACAAAAAGGCAATTTGTACCCCCCAGGGGTTATCAGGAGTTTTCCCGAAAGAAAGGATTAATCCTGTTAGAAAAGACCCCGCACCTTGGCTAAATTGAATTAGTAGCCCCCTAGTTCCAAAAAATATTGCTTCTCGTCCCATTCCCTGTTGCTCCGCATCTTGATCGATAATGTCCGATAACATGGCATTCGGCAGACTAAAAAAGCTGGCTAGAGCTAAATTAGCGATGATCGAAAGGATTAACCAGGGAATCAAAGAATCTTGCCACCAAAAACGACCACAGGCCATGGCAATCATACCCAGACCAACCCAGATTAAAGAACCTTGAAAAACCAGTTTTTTGCCATATTTTCGCGCTAAGGGTAAAACCAGGGTAAATCCAGCCAAGGCACTACCGACGATAATAGTATTAATCACGGCGGCAAAACTTACCTCTCGTTTGAGGAGAGCAATTACTAAAAAAGTCGGAATCACCGAGATAATACTAATCACCATCCACGCCAAAATCATGGTGATCATATAGATACAAAAAGTCCGATTGGTAAAAGCCGCCGTTAAGGTGGTTTTAAAGTTAGGATATTTCCCCTTAGAAGGACTATATTCTTCTTTTTCTAGCAAGGGCATAGCTAGAGTAATTAGCCCAATAAGACTAATAGCAATACCCATTCCCTGAAAGCCATAGCTATCAGTTAACCAAGGGGCAATAATCCCACCAATGGTGGCACCAACTAAACCAAAAATTCCGATTTGAGTTGATAATTTAACTCTTCCTTCTGGGCTTTTAGCGAGAGTGGGCAACCAGGCTAAATAGGGAACATGATAGGATGCCATACCCACATAAAACACCCAAAGCATGGTGACTAAATAAATGAAGTAAGTGGTTTGATTTAAGTTATTAGGGGGATTAAACAACAGGATAAAACCACCAATTAAAGGGACTAAACTGGCCAGTATAAATGGTCTTCTTTTGCCCCAAGGACTCCAAAAGCGATCGGAAAAATAACCGACTACTGGCTGCACAAAAGCCCCAGCAATACGGCTAATCATTATCGCTATCCCCACTAAAGCAGAGGGCAATAAAATGGATAAGTTATAGTCATTGGGAATGCCGGGGTCGTAGCGATAAATTAGCATGGTTAGAAGGGCATTGTTAACGATAAAGTTACCAAACCAACCAGTGATATAAGGAAGATAATCTATTCGGAGATGTTGCCATTTGCTGGAAGTGCTAGAAGTCATTAGAATTGGGGGAGAGATGGGCAGTTAGCAGTAGATTGTTAGGCTTATTTAAAGAAATTCGTAGCGACCAGGTGAGAGAATGCGATGGGGATCCAAGCTGTCTTTAATTTTCTGGATTAAACAACTATAATCGTCTTGGGCTGCGGGTAAACTATTCATAGAGTGGGTACTAAGACGGTAGGGATAATAACCTTGATTGATCAATTCTGCCAACATTTCATCGTGACAATTTAAGGCTTTTTGGTCTTCGCCTTCTAGCAATCGATCATAAAAAATGGCAGCATTGATGTTAATATTGCGCTCGGTAACACAGTTAATGCCGATATTGGGTTCATAACCATATTTTTGAGCGATGCTGCTGATAATATTGAGAGCATTTCTGAGATGATTTCCCAGAAAAGGAACAGCGGGAACACACCAAATCATGCCACAGGCATCCAGGTCTAAATTCAACCTATCGGTGGGGGGCGTTTTTTTGCGCCAATAGGCCATCTTCAGCACTTTTTCGGTAATCATTCCTCGTTGGGGATTTTTGTGATAAATTAAATCCACCTTGTCCTTAATTTCCACACCAGTAAATACTTTAAAAATGGGACTCATTTTGCTGGCCATTTTGAACTTATTTTCATCAAAAAACATAAGTTTATTGACAATTCCTTTCAAGGCTTTTTCAATTAGGTTTCTTTCGACTTTTCCCTGTTCTGGTGAAGCCGAATATAAAGCACCTTCTCCTATCCAAACACCGCCACCCCATTGATGACTTAATTGTTCTAATAAATCGGGGGGTAAAGGAGTTTTTTCTTGGCATTCCTGCCAGGGATATTGTTGTTGAATAGACAACATTCGGTAGTTATTATTAATGTGGAAGGTGGTTTTAATTACCCCTGCCATTTTCAGTTGACGTAGTTTGTCGATCAATAACTCTAATTTATTTTCCTGATCGATGCTATAGAAAAAAGCCTGAAAATATTCAGGATAGGGGGTTAACCAAAAAGTCATTTTGGTGACGATTCCCAGGTTAGATTGGGTAAAAATTCCATCAAAATAAGGACCGACTCCCCAACGATTGACCGCCCCTATTTGGGAGTTTTCAAAGCGATTAAATCCCGTATGAACACATTCACCGGTGGGCAAAACTACTTCCATTCCACAGACATGATTAAAGCGATCTCCCAAAGGTCCTTTGGCTTCACCTCGTTCGAGAATATTGCCAATAATACTAGAATCAGGAGTCGAACCGGTGACACTCATTAATAATTTATTGCCATTTTTCTGCAAAAAATCGTAGAGTTGTCGCTGAGTAACACCCGCTTCAATAGTTACATAAGCTAGGGTTTCATTATAATCCAAAATCTGATTTAATCGACTCAAATCCATTAAAACCGAACCGGTGCGGCTAGGAACTCGCGAACCATAACCCCAATTTTTACCCGTACTAATAGGATAGACAGGGGTTTGATAGCGATTAGCAATTTTTAGAGATTCTTGGACTTCTTGACGATTACCTGGGCGAATAATTGCCGGGATTTTAGCATCGGTTTCGTAGGTAGCGGTCTCGGCTTCTAGGCGTTTTTTGTTATCGGTGCTGACATATTCGGAGCCTAATAAATTTTCCCATTCTTGTAGAGCGTTAGTTAAATTGTCGCTAATAATATTTTCGGAAACAATTAGAGAGTCCATAGTATTTTTTTTCTCCTTGAAATTCAGGTATGAGGGGTAATTAAAGGGCCGTAGGGAACCGGCCCTGCTATCCGTGGCAATTAACTTTTAAGCGGTTGCTGTTTGCGAGAGAAAATTGCGCTAAAACTAGGAATAAAACGGGGAGTATTGGCAAAAACTGCTTGATAATTGGTGTCTTGACTCAAAGCTTCTTCTTCAGCTGGAATGCGTTGGATTAATAACCAAGCATTCAGGAGACTAAAGACTATAGATGTCAGATAAGCGGTATGAAACAAGGGAACCACCGCTAATTCCGTGATCATGGCCCACCAGTTAGGATGACGGATATATTGATAAATGCCATTGTCGATCACGGGTGTCTGAGGAACCGTGACCACCTGATGAATCCAGCGATCGCCCAAGGCTTCAATGGAGGCATAGCGGAGCTTTTGAGCTAAAAAAGTAGTAATTAGCGAAAATAAAGCCAATGCTGGAATAAAAGGTCGATCGAGCAGATAAACTTCCCCGATCATGCAAAGCATCCAGCTAGATTGGAAAATCTTGACGAATCCCACATAATTAGAACTATGCAGTTTGCCACCTTCCGCTAAGACTTTGGCCATATTCTGTTTACTCAGACGAGTAACGCGCACTCGTTGGACAATAATGTAACTAATCAGGGCAATGAAAACTATTTGGCTTAACATCCTTAAATATCCTTAGAATTGAACTAAAATGGCTTCTTGAGCAAATCCAGGCCCCATGGAAATTATTAATCCGTAGGAACCCGTGGGAGGATGGGGACGGGAGAGGGTTTCATCGAGAATGCAGAGGATAGTAGCAGAGGCAATATTGCCAATTTCTGCCAAAATATCCCAACTAACCTGTAAAACATCCGGTTCTAACTGAAATTCTTCAACTATTGCATCGAGAATCTTTGGACCCCCCGGATGCACCATCCAACAGACAATTTCCTCGAGGGAAACTCCTGTTTTTTCCAGTAAAGATGTCACCGCTTTTCTCACCCCACCCTTGACGTAATCAGAGACTTCTGGGCGAAGAATTTGGCGAAAACCGTAGTCTGTTAAAGGTAATGCCATTAAATGCTCTGTGTGGGGCATTAACAGCGATTGAGTGCCGATAATCTTCAGTTTTGCTTTACCTTGCTTGACTAAGGGATGTTCATCTCCCGCTAAGAGAACCGTGCCGACTCCATCGCCAAATAAAGCCGCTACCACAAGGGTCATAATGATATTGCTATATTGAGACGGATCTTCGGGTAATTGTCCCAATAATTCCGTTAAATCGCTATGAATTGACCCTTGCCAAAGGCCAGAGGAGGGATCGGTGGTAAACAAAATCGCTGTTTCGGTGGGATGTCCTTGCAGATAATCGTTTACTCTGGCTAATCCTTGGGCGCCTCCCAAACAGCCGACACCCGATAACGCTTGCCGCTTGATATCGAGGGAAAAATCTAGACGATTGAGGAGTAAACTTTCTAGGGAAGGAACGGAAGGAAGAACAGTAACGGAAGTAACTAGGGAGATTTCTTTGGGAGAAAGAGCGGCTTTTTTGAGCAAATTAGTTACTGTCGATGTTACTAAATCCATAGTTAGATCGACCATTTGACGAAAGGGTTGGGCGATTCCGGGAGGATTATCGGCATCGAATTCATCTAGGGGAATAGTGAAGTATCGCCCTTGAATTTTGACATTACTGAAAAAACGATGAATTTGTTCTAAATCAAAAAAGGTTTGTTCCTGGAAGTCGAGTTGATTTTCTCGGCAATAATCTTGAAGAAGATTAGCACAATGATTTCTGATATTGACTTCTAGAACTTCTTGGGGATAGTAATGTTCTGGAAAACCAGTAGCTGTCTCAATAATGTAGGGCATTGGAGTTAAGATAGAGGGATTTCAGGGGGTTAATTATGGTGGGAGATTTAAGCCAGTAATCGGCGAGCTAATCCTTGGGCTTGGCGTATATAACCCAATTTGTCAATCACTAAGGAGTGAGTACCGCTATGGTGTTTATTTTCGGCGCTTAAATTGGCACTAATTTGACGTTTTAGCTTTTCAAATTTATAGACAAACCGGGATTTTTTATCCTGAGCTTGTAGATAAGCGGCCACTAAATTACTTTGTTCTTCAAATACTCGCCAGTGGGTGCCAGTGGGATGAACCATTCCGATGACAAACAGGTTATTTTCCTCTGGGTGAAAAACATTCATATAGAGGTTAGGCTGGGTGGTTCCTTCTTGCCAATTTAAATCAGATTTGTCAATAAAAGAAAATTCAATTTTGTAACCAGTGGCGTAGATAATCAGATCAATTTCTTCTGTACTGCCATCGGCAAAAATAACATTCTTTCCGTCTAATTCTTGGATATTAGGCTTATGGGTGACATCTCCATGCACATAATAACGATAGATTTGTTGGTCACTGTTGGGAATAATTAGATCGTTACTTTTACAGTCTGTAGGAATATTGAGTTTTTTGAGATTAACTCCTTGTAAGAATAGAGCTATTGGTGATAATAAAGCCATCATTTTCATATGTTCTTGCGCTGGAATTAGATTCATGATTGGCGTGTTAATCATCACCCATTCTGGGGGCAAACCGAACAAAAATTTCGGCATACAGAGAAAGCCACGACGGGTACTATGGAAAGTTTTACTGCCATTGATAGCGGCTTCGACGACTAAATCCATGGCTGATTGTCCCGCTCCAACTACTAGGACTTTTTTAGCATTTAGTTGAGCGGGATTATCATAATCTTTTGAATGGATAATTTCCCCGTCAAAATGCCCAGAAAATTGAGGAATATTCGGTTTACTATGATAACCACTAGCGATTAAAACCCCTCGGTATCGTCTGGTTTCTTGGTTGCTAAGGGTGACATCCCAAAAGTTACCCACCTTTTTTACTTTCTCCACGCTGAGATTAAATTCCATGAAATCATAGAGATTGAAATGAGCGGCATAATTGCGAAGATATTCATAGACTAACCGATGATTGGGATAATCTGGGTAATCTTTTGGCATGGGAAAATCGGAAAAAGGTTGTGTGGTTTTATGACCAATCAGATGTGTATTTTTATACATTGGACTATCGGGACGATCATAAATCCAAATACCCCCAACATCCTGGGCAGATTCGATAACATTAAAGGGAATTTTGGCTTTGCTTAAGGCTCTAGCCGCCGCTAATCCTGCGGCACCAGCCCCAATAATACAGTATTGCTCTTTGTAATCTAAAGTCATGATTTTTCTCCCTTGAATAGTTGGTTGATTAGGCAGTCATTTGTTCAGGAAACTCTCGTAAACTTTGGCAAATTATTTTCATAATTTTCTCCGTATGTTGATTGATAAAGAAATGTCCTCCCGGTAAGGTATGCAGGACAAAATCTTGATTGGTTTGCAGTTGCCATTGTTGTAATTGATCGGCAGAAACCTTGGCATCGTTGTGGCCTCCAAAAACGGTAATAGGACAATTTAAGGGTTGACCTTGTTGATAAGAATAGGTCTCTAGGAGTTTGAAATCTGCTCGTAAAATTGGCAAAAAAGCCGCCATTAAATCGGGATGTTTGAGGAGAGTTTCTGGGGTTCCTTGAAAATGACCTAAAGCTGCTAAAAATTGCTCATCTCCCAGACGATGAATGGGTAAATCGGGATTGACAATTTGAGGCGCTCGAAATCCAGACATAAATAAATGTTGGGGTAGATTTTGCCGAGTTTTAGCTAATTCTCTGGTTAATTCAAAACTGATTAAAGAACCCATGCTATGACCAAAAAAAGCATAAGGTTGGTCTAAATAGGGAGTCAGAATCGGAATGAGACGATTAATCAGGGATTTTAGCGATGTAATCGCAGTTTCCTGAAGACGCGTTTCGCGTCCGGGTAGTTGAATCGCCCACAATTCCACTTGCTTGGGGCAGTAATTCAGCCAATTTTGGAATAGGGAGGCACCCCCACCGGCGTAGGGAAAACAAAATAGACGAATGCTGGCGTTAGGATTAGCTTGTTTGCGAATTAGCCAAAGTTTCGGATCATTAGAGATATTTTCGGCTTTAGTCGTCTTGATTGGTTTTTTCTGTTTTGAGGGGAGAGGAGTTTTGTGGCTAGTTGCAGGTTGGGAGTTTTGGGTGATTAAGTTGAATATTTGCGGTAAAAACTGCTCAATACTCAATCCCGCTAGGTATTCCACGGGAACAATAATTTTTAAATCCTCCTCTAGTTGACGTCGTAATTGACTGGACATGAGAGAATCTAAGCCTAAACTAGAGAGCGGTTGCTTGGTATGTAGCTTGACCACGGATAAACCAGTAATCTGTTCTAAAACACCGATAATGTAGGTTTCTAGTTGTTTAAGCTGTTTCTCTGCGGGTGTGGCCAACAAAGAGTCAAGGGTAATTAGATGACCAGAAGATGATGCGGTGGTGGTTTTGACAACTTCTGGCGGTTGCGGCGGTGTTTCTAGGAGATATTTCGACAATTCAGGCAATAATTGCGCTTCTTCTGGGGTCAAGTCGCCTGTTTTTAGCCAATAACTACTTCTTTCAAAGGTGTAGGTCGGTAAGATACAGGGTTTACTGTCTTGATTGGCCGTTATCTCTTGCCAATTCAGGGCGAATCCCCGCAGATAAAGCTGACTGACACTCTCGAGGATCTGTTGTCGGTCAGAGGTTTGACGACGCAAACTGGGCAACCAAAGACAAGAATAATTTTTATCCAGTAGGCTGCCCATGCCCGATAAAACGGGATGGGAGCCGCATTCGACAAATAGCTCATAACCGTTGTCCAGTAAGGTTTTTATCCCATCGGCAAAGCGAACAGAACACCGGAGATGACGACACCAATAATCGGGAGTAGTGACCTCAAAATTGACTAAGTTGCCATTAAGGTTAGAAATTAAGGCTCGTTGGGGGGGATGATAGGTGATAGTTTCAGCAATTTGTCGGAACTCGTCTAAAATCTCCTCCATCAGAGGGGAATGAAAGGCTTGAGAGACATTTAACCGGGTAATTTTCAGATTTTTGACCTGAAGCTGTTTTACCAGGGTTTCTATGGTCTCTGCAGCACCGGACAGGACAATATTATCCTGACCATTAATAGCGGCAATAGCGACCTGAGATTGATAGGGGGCAATTAAGGGACTAATTTCAGCTTCACTAGCCGAGATAACGACCATTGAACCACTTTTTCCCACAGAATCCATCAATTTAGCCCGATAGAAGACTAATTTTAAGGCATCTTCTAAACTAAAGACTCCAGCAACACAGGCGGCCACATATTCCCCTAAACTATGACCCATAACCCCATGGGGGCTAATTCCCCAGGATTCCCAGAGTTTAAAAAGGGCGTATTCGAGAGCAAATAGGGCAGGTTGGCTGTAAAAAGTTTGATTGAGATGATTTTCTTGGTCAATAATCTCCTTTAGGCAATAGTCCCCATATTGACGGAGAATCTCAGCACAGCGATCGAGTGTTTGACGAAATAGAGGATAACATTGGTATAGTTCCCTTCCCATACCGGGGTATTGAGAACCCTGTCCCGGAAAGAGAAAGGCAATTTTTGCCCGATTTTTGCCATTAAATTCACTTTTTTGGCGAAAAGAACTGGGTTCACCTTGAACGAAAGCGGCTAATTTTTCTTGAAGTTGGCAGTGACTAGAGACAATACAGGTGAAACGATGGGGTAATTGGGAGCGACTGCGATTGCTAGTAGCACAAATGGAGCTTAAAGCAATATTTTTTGCATTTTCTAGGTAATTTGCGTATTTTTGGGCTAGTTTGATTAAAGCCGATTCAGTCTTGGCTGAGAGGGTGAACAGATAGGGCGATGAATCAGGTGCCGCAGTCGTTTGAGGTTCGTAAGGGTATTCTTCGAGAATAATATGGGCATTAGTGCCATTTAAGCCAAAAGAACTAACTCCAGCTAAACGAGAAGAATTTTCACTAACCCATTCACGGTTTTTAGTCGGAACTTTCAGCGGTTGATTTTCCCAGTCTAGATGGGGTGTCGGTTGCTGGAAGTGGAGATGGGGGGCAATTTGTCGATGTTGCAAGCATAAAATCACTTTCATCAGTCCGGCAATACCAGCGGCCGCTTCTAGATGGCCGATATTGGTTTTGACGGAACCAACCCAAACCGGTTGGGGATTTTTAGCAAAAACTGTCGATAATGCACCTAATTCAATGGGATCGCCTAAAGAAGTGCCAGTTCCATGGGCTTCAATATAGCTAATGTCCTCTGGCTTTACCTGAGCATTTTTTAAAGCTTGACGAATCAATTGTTCTTGACTAAGTTGATTGGGAACTGTTAAACCGCTACTCGTACCACCATGGTTAACGGCCGAACCTTTAATTAGTCCTAAAATCAAGTTATTATCCCGAATAGCCGCAGATAAAGACTTTAAAACTATAATACCGCCGCCTTCTCCCCGCACATAGCCATTCGCTGTTCTATCAAAGGTTTTACAACGACCGTCAGGAGACAACATCTGGGCGCGGGATTCCATGATAGTAACGAAGGGGGTTAACATTAGGTTGACCCCCCCAGCTAGGGCAACTTCACACTCGTTATTGCGTAAACTTTGGCAAGCTAAATGAACAGCGACTAAAGAGGAGGCACAAGCAGTATCAACCGTTAAAGTTGGGCCATGAAATCCAAAAAGATAGGATAAACGTCCCGAAGCTACACTTTTAGCATTTCCCGTTCCCGTATAGGCATCAATCAGATCGGGATGATGGCTAAAATGGGAGTAATCTTGAGTCATCATGCCTATAAATACCCCCGTTTGACTTCCTCGCCGATTTAAGGGTGATATTCCCGCATTTTCCAGAGCTTCCCAGGCTAGTTCCAGCAGTAATCGCTGTTGCGGATCCATTTGTGCTACCTCCCGGGGAGAAAGACCAAAAAAATCAGCGTCAAATTGATCTATCGGTTGATTTAAGAAGCCACCGTGACGGGTATAGACTTTTCCCCTTGCATCGGGCTTAGGATCGTAATAATTGTCAATATTCCAGCGTTGCGGCGGAATTTCGCTGATGGCATCGGTTCCTGATTGCAATAATTCCCAAAAAGTTTCCGGTGAATTAGCTCCCTGGGGAAAGCGACAGGACATACCAATAATTGCAATTGGTTCATTCTTAGCTTTTTCTAGGATATGTAGCTTAGTTTTTAAGACCTTAATTTGATTTAAGGCATCTTTTATTAAGCTCATTTGATCAGTTTTGGCAGGTGTTTGTGTCATGGTAAACAGGTTATTTAGATAGGGTTTGAGGTCTACTTTTCTAACTTAAGGAATTTAATTCCTGTAGCAGTAAATCGGACAATTCTTCTAGGGATAAATCTTCTTCGTTGAGGGGATCAAGATTGCTATCTTGATTTGCTCCTATTGCTAAGGGTTTTAAACTAAAGTCAAGGTCAATAACTTCAGCTACTAGATAATCGACCAAACTGGTCACTGTTGGATATTTAAAAGTGATAGTTGCCGCCAGAGATTTACCTAAATCCTTGGCTAAACGATTTCGTAATTCCACCGTCATTAAAGAATCCATTCCCAACTCAAAAAAACCTTGGTCAACTTGGGTAAATTCTCTAGCCGGAATAGCGAGAATTTCCGCTACAATCCCTTGAACATGAGCAGTCAAAGCCGCAAAACGCTCCTCAATTGGTATTGTCCTTAAGACATCAATAAAATTATTGTCTGGGGTTAATTTTGGGGCTGAAAAACTTTGGAAATCTCGTAATAAAGGCGGAATTTTTTGATTCTCGAAACTGTTAAAAAAGCTATTCCAATTGAGAGAAGCGACAGTTACCTGTATCCGAGAAGTCGTCAGCAATGTTTCGAGGAGATGTAAACATTTTTGGGGATCAAGAGGGGTAAAACCCTGTTTAATTAGCCTTTTTTTCGCTTTTTCGCCTAAATTTTCGGCCATACCACCCTCTGCCCAGGGACCCCAATTAATAGTCAGGGCCGGCAGTCCTTGCGCTTGACGATAATGGGCTAGACTATCTAAAAAGGCATTAGCACTAGCATAATTACTCTGTCCAGAAGACCCTAACACCGAGGCCATCGAGGAAAAACTAATAAACCAGTCTAAATCCACTTCTTGACTGAGGAGATGCAAATTCCAAGCGCCGAGTATTTTGGGGGAAAAGACGCGCTCAAATTTCTCCCAAGTCTGTTTGGATAAGCTGGCATCCTCTAACACCCCGGCGGTGTGAATAATGCCTTTTAAGGGGGGTAACTGCTGCTCGATTATCTCAAAAGCCCGACGCATTTGGCCAAAGTCGCTAACGTCGGCGGCAAAAACTTCTACATTGGTTCCCTCTTGTCGCCATTGGTCTATAATTGGTTGGGTTTCTGGAGTTATTCCCCGGCGACTCAGTAAGACGAGGGATTTTGCTCCTTTTTTCCTTAACCAATTAGCCACTTGCTGCCCTAAGGCCCCTAGACCACCAGTAATAAGATAGGTGGCATTTTCGGCAATTTCTCGGTTTTTTAGCGACGATTTCGGGATAAATCGCCCTAAACGAGCCACATAGCTCTGGCCTTGCCGCCAAACGATTTGATTTTCCTCCTCCGAACTTTGTAAAGATTGGAACACCTCTAGGGCTAAGGTGTGGCTATCCTGAAATTTATCTCCATCCAGACACAGACAGCGCAATTCTGGGTGTTCTAGGGCAATAGTCCGTCCTAATCCCCAGAGGGAACTTTGGGCAAGGGCAATCACTGTGGGTTGAGAAGGAATGTATTGAGCCGATTGGGTGACAATATAGAGGCGAGGAGAGTAATTAACCTCTATTTTGCCTAGTTCTTGCACTATTTCCAGCAAAGTTCCACAAATTCGCTCCTGAGTGACGGCTAGGTTTTGATTATTTTCTAAAGCTTGGTCGTCATCGATTCCCCAGAGATAAATTAGACCTTGATAGGGTTTTTTGAGGAGATATTGCCAAGTCTGGCGATTCTTTTCGGTGATAAGTTGGCATCTATGCCCTTGTTGCAGCAATTTTTCGGCTAATTGTTGCCCTACTCCCTTTTTGTCGGCAAAAATTAACCAATCTCCTGTTTCTGTCCAATCCATTCCCGTCAAGTCCGTGGCTTGCCAAGTAATTTCGTATAAACTATCCTTGAGGTCGTTGGTCTGGGAAAAGAGGGTTTCTGGCCGGGCCTGTTGAAAGGTTAATCCGTCAATTTGGCTAATTAATTGACCCGATTCGCTGAAAATAGTCAAATCAGCGATTAAGATGCCGTTTTGCAAATTGCTATGGCTGAAGCGACCATGACAGTATATAGAGGTGTCCTTAACTCCCGAAAAGGTCAATCGGTCAATATTAGTGGGAAGATAGGTGCTATTCCCTGCGGGAAATAGTGCCGACATAGCGTGAAAGCAACCATCAAGTAAGACAGGATGTAGCTGGTAATCCACCGCTTGCGAGAGTAGATGGGAAGAAAGTTGAATTTTTGCGACAATTTCGGACTGATTGCGGTAAAGTTCCTGGATAACTCGAAAACTTTCCCCGTAGTTCACTCCTTTACTTAAACAGTCCTGATAATGCTGTGCAATTTCGATTTTTTGGTGACAACGGTTCCGGATATCTGTCCAATTGCAGCTGGGTAAGTCCTGGTTTTCATTGGTTAAATTACCGGATAGATGCAGTAGGGAAACTTCCCCTTCCCCAAGACTGAGAATCTGAAATTGTCCCCCCGCTAGTAAGCTTAACTGTACCTTTTTACTCTGGTTGTCTGAGAAAATTAAGGGTCGATTCAGACTCAATTGACCAATAGTAAACTGCTGATTGGGATATTGTTGACCAGCTGCCACTATAATCATCTCTAGATAGGCCGCGGCTGGGAAAACTACCTGGCCAAAAACTTGATGTTCTTGCAGATAGCTCGGAGAGCAGGGAGAAAGAGAGGATTGATAGTGGACATCTTTTGACCCCAATAGATGCAGCGGTTGCTGTAGGAGAGGGTGGAAAGCTGCCGCTACTGTCGGGGTTTTTAGCTGAGAATCAATGTAATCTAACCAATAGCGTTTTCTTTGGAAGGGATAGGTCGGTAAGGGGATTTTTTCGCGTAAATAATCCAGGTCGAATCCATTCCAGTCAATTTTGACCCCTTTTACATAAAGGGTCGCTAAACTTTGGAGCAGGGTTTCCCAATTCGACTGTTTTGGGGACAAACTAGCTAACCAGAGACCTTGGTCGGGGAGATTTTGCTGACCTAGGTTAATTAAGGTGGTTTTGGCACCAATTTCTAGGAATATTTCCGTATTTAACTCTCCTAATCTTTCTATACCCCGGGCAAACTCTACGGGAGACAGTAGATGATTAACCCAATATTGGGAAGTTGCTATCTCTGCATCGATAACATCCCCAGTCAGGTTAGAGATAAGGGGGAGACGCGGGGAATTATAGGTGATAGTTTCGGCAATCTTGGCAAATTCCCCCACCATACCCGTCATTAAGGGAGAATGGAAAGCATGGGAAACCGCTAAAGTCTGACTTTCAATGCCTCTCTGATTGAAGTTAGCGATTAAATGGTTAATAGCCTCAGTTTCGCCAGAAATGACCGTATTTTCTCGACTATTGACCGCAGCAATGGTACAGATGCCCCTAATCTTCCTGAGATGATTGGTCACGGTGTCGGAATCGGTAAAAATTGCCGCCATTATGCCGTTTTTCGGTAATGTCTGCATTAAGCGTCCCCGATGGGCAATTAACTTCAAACCGTCTTCTAAGCTAAAGACTCCCGCTAAACAAGCGGCCACATATTCCCCTAAACTATGACCGATGAGAGCATCGGGTTTCACTCCCCAAGATAACCAGAGTTGAGCGAGGGCATATTCCAGAGAAAATAGGGTAATTTGACTGTAAAAAGTCTGATTAATCAACTGACTGGTTTTTTCGTCCCCATATAACACTTGCAGTAAGGATTTCACCCCATAGCTCCGTAAAATTTCGTCACATTTCTCTAAAGTTTGGCGAAAAGTCGGTTGCGTTTCGTAGAGTTCCCTAGCCATTCCGGGATATTGTGAACCCTGTCCTGTACACATAAAAGCCAGTTTAGGGGCTTTTTTCGAGGTTAAAATACTTTTTTGACCTGAAAAGCGATTTTCATCCCTAATAAAGTCTTTTAAAGCTTGCTCAAGCTGTTTTTGAGCCAGAAAGGGAATAGCTAAACGATGCTCAAAATGCGATCGCCCAGTATTAGCGGTATAGGCCAGATTTGCCATGACCGTCTGGGAATTTTGACCTAAAAAATCGTAGTAGCGTTGAGCTAATTCGCGTAAGGCTGGCTCACTTTTCGCAGAAAGGGTAATTAAATGACAAGGACGCTCTAAATGAGGTTTTTCGTCACCAAGCCGCTCAAAATTGCTTTCCTCAACGATTAAATGGACGTTAGTGCCACTCATCCCAAAAGCGCTCACTCCAGCCCGTCGGACTCCTTCTCTGACCAACCAAGGGGTAAGAGTGGTGGGGATTTTGACCGGCAGTTTTTCCCAGGGAATATAGGGATTAGGGTTCTTAAAATGAAGATTAGGGGCGATTTGCTGATTTTGTAGCTGTAAAACTGTCTTAATTAACGCCGCAATTCCCGCAGCTCCTTCCAGATGCCCCATATTAGTTTTCACGGTTCCCAAAATCAGGGGATTATCTTGGCTATGACCCTGGCCATAAATTTTCCCTAAGGATAAAACCTCGATGGGATCTCCTAAAGATGTACCTGTACCGTGAACTTCGACGTATTGCAGATCTTTAGGTTGAATTTTCGCTCTTTCGAGGGCTTGTCTGAGTAAAGCTTCCTGTGCCTGACCATTGGGGGCGGTTAAGCCATTACTTTTTCCATCGTGATTGACAGCCGAACCGCGAATTTGGGCGAAAATAAGATTGCCATCTCGGAGAGCATCACTGAGACGTTTTAAGACCACGACACCGCAACCTTCGCCCCGACCATAACCATCGGCCGAAGCATCAAAGGTTTTACTGCGACCCTGGGGAGAAACGGCTTTTAATTTACAATTACTAATCGCAGTGGCCGGGGTTAACATCAGATTCACCCCCCCCGCTAAAGCGAGATTGCATTCTTGGCTGCGCAGACTTTGACAGGCCAAATGTACTGCCAAGAGGGAGGAGGAACAGGCCGTATCAATTTGCAGAGTCGGACCGTGAAACCCAAATAGATAAGAGATTCTGCCGACGGCAATAGCGCGACTGGTTCCTAAACTGTTGTAAGCATCAATGTGATTGACTACGCCTTGATGAAAACATAATTGGGCATAATCATCGCGAAAAATGCCCATAAATACGCCAGTTTGACTATTAATCAAACTTTCGGGCGCAATAGCCGCATTTTCTAGGGATTCCCAACAGACTTCTAAAAGTAACCGTTGTTGCGGATCCATGGCGGCGGCTTCCCGAGGTGAGATGCCGAAGAAAGCCGGGTCAAATTCGTCAACTTTGTCTAAAAATGCCCCTTCCCGACTATACATTTTTCCCGGAACATCGGCATCTTGGTGATAATAGTCGGCAATATTCCAACGTTCTAGGGGAATTTCTGTTACTGCATCGATGCCATTAACCAATAACTGCCAATAACTTGCGGAATCATTGACTCCTGCGGGAAAACGACAGCCCATCCCCACAATAGCGATGGGTTCGGTTTGCGCTTTGACCATTGCATCGAGGTGTTTGTATTGTTCTAAAAAAGCTTGTTTTTGTTGATTCATCTTCCTAACAACTCTTGTCTTGTTATGTCACGTCACTTTCATCTCAGGTTATGCTTGGGAAAAAGTCACGGATAAGCGGGAAAAACCTTGATACTGTCGGGATGGGAAAATTTAGTTGCATAGTCACAATTGTCCTCGTGACTCCGAGGTGGGGGATAGGACAAGGGAAATTAGCTATCCTATCCCCACCAGCGATTAACTAAAGAAAGCAGAGATTTCTTCTTCGGATATTTGGGGTAAAACTGCTAAAATTTCGCTTTTTTCTCGAGTATTTGCCGATTCAGCCCCAGTATTGCTTTGATTAATCTGGTTAGCTAAATATTCTGCCAAACTATCAATAGTGGGATAATTCCAAACAATGGTGGCTTCGACGGGGATTCCCGACCAATCGGCAAGATCTTGGGCTAATTCCACGGCAAAAATTGAATCTAAGCCAAAATCAGCAAAAGACTGGCTGGTTTGGATAGTGGCTGGATTGACCTTTAATTTCTGGTGTAACCAATTACCTAACCACATTTCCACCTTTTCGGGAGTTTGTTGGCTAAGAAGGGACTTTTTCGGACTAGAGGGTATATTTACTCGGTTCTGCGTCGGTTGACTAGCAATTTCGACCAGAGAAGTTTCAGCTTGAGGATGAGTCTGTTTAGCTTCTGGTTCCAACGTCAATAACTCGTCGAGTTGATAATCGGAACCGTCTAGACGTTGTTCAATATCATCAATAGATTGAGTATAATCGAGGATACGATCGCGGATAGTCGCCACCGAAGAAGCAAAGTTTTCTTCGGGTGTTCCCCGGAGAGCTTTCTGCACACATAAATCAAACTGCAATTGACTCCAAGCTAGGGCATGACTGTACTTTTCCCCGGGGTGAATTTGGGCCATTTTCGCCGTTGTTGCTACTAAAGCGGCGTAACAACCCAATTCTCCGATTAAAGAATAGGCCCAAGCTAAGGCGGCAGAACGATCACCCCAGAGATTAGACTGGAGACAACGCTGATTAATAGATTGGGCGGTGCTGTGGAGTTGCAGGGCAATCTCGGGCGCTTCCAGAACTTTTGTCAGAAATTCGCCTAATTTGTCCGTATGGGTGATACTTTTGCCCAAAAAGATTTTCAAACTTTCGTTAGGACCTTCGCCAATTCGTAAAACTCTGGCATCCCGGAGAATTTGCGGGGCAAGATTAGTTTCCATGTAACCTCTACCCCCCAGCATCTGAACGAGACTATCGGCCGCTTCCCAGAGGTAATCAGCCCCCGTAATCTTGGCAATAACGGCCATTTCCCTGGGAACGGCCACTTTTTGGTCTAAGGCGGTGGTGATACACTTTAAGAGACTGGACAAGGCCACCGTAGCCCCAGTTAAATGATCAAAACGGGCTAAAGTAATCGGACTTTCTAGCAATTTACCGGTAGCGATCGAACGACGGCTGGCATAACGTAACATTAATTGTAAACAGCGTTTCATGCCGCCAACTCCCATCATGCCAATACCTAAACGGGCATAAAGTAAAGCATCGTCGGCGGGTTCAGTGCCATTGCCCAATTCTCCCAGCAATTGCTCTTTAGTGACTAAAACATCCTCAAAATAGATGGCATTTTGCATAATTCCCCGTAATCCCATAGTTAGGGATTCAGGTCCCAAACGCAGACCGGGGGTACCTTGACGGACAAGAAAACCTGTCAAACCGTTATTCCCCGGTTCTTCCGAATCAAGCAAACGGACAAAAACATTAATCATTCCGGCCCAAGCAGAACCATTCCAACGCTTAAGGCCGCGAATTCGCCATTTATCTCGGCCATCCGGCACTGCAACGGTACTAATTGCCCCGATATTCGCTCCTGCTTCCGGTTCCGTCATGCCAAAGGAGGATAATTGTCTTCCTGTCGCTAAAAGAGGTAATAACTCTTGCTTGAGGGAAATAGTCCCGTAGTTGAGCAGCGGACGGATACCTAAGCTGTTATTGAGACTCACCATCGTCGCCAGGGTTAAATCAATGGCGGCTAATTGTTCCATCACCTGCAAAAAATTGCGATTATTAAGGGCTATTCCCCCGTATTCTTCAGGAATCTGCATTCCCATCAGTCCTTGATTGCCAAAATCCATGACAATATAGGGCGGCACACAACGACGGTCATCAATCAGATGGGAATTAATGCGAGTTTTGGCGTAATCTCGCAACCAAGTCAAGATTTGCTCGGTTTTTTCTTGACTAGCGGTTGTGGGGGCAGCTTGGTGACTGCTGAGGGGGGGGGTTAGCGTCGGCATAGGGGATGAAATTAGTGGAAGTTGCTGGTTTAAATACTGTTGACGGCAAGCGTGGCGTTGAATTTTGCCGCTAGAAGTTTTGGACAGAGATGCGGGTTTGATAAAAGCGATATCATAAACTTGCAATTCGTGTTCTTGAAAAACCGCTCGACGAACTGCTTCTAGGGCTTTTTGCTGGTTAAAACGGCGAATTGCCGTTCTTTCTACCTCTTGAACCAGGACTAACTTTTCTTCTGCCTCGATTTCTACGGTAAAGGCGGCAGTTCCACTGGGGCAAAAGTCGGGATAGCATTGTTCTACGGTCTGTTCGATATCCTGGGGATAGTAGTTACCGCCGCGAATAATCATCAGGTCTTTCAAGCGTCCGGTGATGTATAGTTGACCCTGATGAATAAAACCTAAATCCCCTGTACGCAAATAAAAACCCTGTCCGGTATCGGCGATAACTGCTTGAAAAGTTTTTTCTGTAGCTTCGGGATGTTGCCAATAGCCCTGGGCAACGGTTTTGCCTTTCACCCAAATTTCTCCCACCTGCTGGGAGGGACAGCGTTGACGGGTTTCAGGATTAACAATGGCAATTTCTGTGTCGATTTCTGTTTGTCCACAACTGACTAAGGATTGAGAATTTGGGCTTTTTTCCGTAAAAACGATTTGATGACGGTTTAAAGCGGCTTTTTCAACCCAGCAGATTTGAGGAACTTGATTTTTCCTGACAGCAGCAACTTTTAAGGTGGCCTCGGCTAAACCATAACCCGGACAAAAGGCGGCAAACTCAAAACCACAGGGGGCAAATTTACGAGCAAATTCGCTTAAAATTTCCATTCTGACCGTTTCTGCCCCATTTAAAGCCACTTTCCAGCTGCTTAAGTCTAAATCCGTCAGCTGCTCCTCTTTAATCTTGTCAAGACAACGTTTATAGGCAAAATTAGGGGCGGCAGTGTGGGTGGCCCTGTATTTGCTGATGGCATTTAACCAACCGAAAGGACGTTGTAAAAAGGAAACCGGGGACATGAGATAACAGGGAAATCCTCGATAAAAAGGCAGTAAAATGCCATAAATCAGCCCCATATCATGAAAAGTTGGCAACCATGTCACCATAACGCTCTTTTCATCGTGTTCCCAACCTAAATCTAAATCTCGGAGGTTGGTCAAAAGATTCTCGTGATTGACCATCACTCCTTTGGGAGTCCCCGTGGAACCAGAGGTGTATTGTAAAAAGGCTAAGGTCTCTGCTTTTATCTGAGTGGGGTGGTCTTCGGCTAAACTTTTGCCGATTAAGCTATCCGTAGCTAGAAAGGGAATATCTCTGTCTAGTTGCCTTTTTAATTGGTCTAATTCCGATTGTGTGCTTAAAAGTAAGCTTGCTTGCGAATTATTAATAATAGAAGTTAAGCGAGCCATCTTTTGGTTTTTCTTGGGCAAATTGACTGGAATTGCCACTACTCCTGCTAATAAACAGCCGAAAAACCCAGTAATAAACTCTAATCCCGAAGGGTATGCTAATAAAACTCGTTCCCCCGGTAATAGGATGGATTGGAGACTATTGGCAATCGCTTGCGCTTCCAGAAATAATTCCCCGTAGGTAAGGCGTTTTTCTTCGGTTTCGCCATCGACTAAAAAGGTATAAGCCGTTTTTTGGGGTTGGTATTGGGCGCGATAACGAATAATATCGACTAAACTGCTTATTTCTGACAAATTAAGCTTATTATCTAAACAAAGAGTCATTTTTTTACTCCCCATTATTCAATGGAATCGAAAACAAAGATTTAATCCTCTCGCACCGGGAAAAGTTTCTGGTGACGGGGGGCGACTAGAATTCTAGGGGTGATTTGGGCTTAAATTAAAGGTTTCTCCGTAAATTTCGCCATAGCAGAGCTTCTGAGTCCCAAAACGTCCCCCATACTCGCTCAAGGGTTCATCAGCGTATCCCAAGGCTAAGAGACAACAGACATCGACCGTATCGGGAATTTGGAAATACTCGCGCAAGGGTTTAGCCACAAATCCTTCTAGGGGACAACTATCCACCCCCAAGCTTTGCGCCGCTATCATGAGATAAGTAACCGCAATCATAACTTGTCGGTTGCTCCAAGCTTCTGGAGACTGATAACAGGGTTTAAATTGGAAAAAAGGCGGAATGGCCATGTGCATGAACTTGGCCCGTTTTTCGGAAATCGTCCCCTCTTGCTTTCCTAACTCAATCACTTGATTAATGTAACCACGATGGTTAACTTGGCGATCGCCACAACAGATTAAAACCACGGGTGCATCGACTAATTTATCTTGTTCAAAGCCGAATTCTCGCAATTTTGCCTTATTTTCTGGTTCTCTAACCACTATAAATCGCCATGGTTGCAAATTATAACTAGAGGGAGCTTGGAATCCCAAACGAAAAATTTCGGCTAAAATTTCTTCGGGAATGGCATCGGTGCGAAATTTACGAGTAGAGCGTCTTTTTTGAAATATTTCAGCAATATTCATCATCTAAACCCTTTTATGAGACGTTTTCAACGGTTTAACCTAAAAAACTTTCGGGAATCGCCGGTCCCCATTGATAGAGAATATCTAACCCACCCGCGTGAAGTTCTGGCTCGGTGGTTTGCTCAAAAAGGTCCCCATCGGTAAAATGTTCAATGAGGCTACCGAAAGGATCTTGCCAATAGTCAAACACTTGACTTCCCAACAAATGGCGACCAATACCCCACACAGGAGTCCATCCTTTTTCTCGTAACCAATCGTGGCCGATTTTAATAGAGTCAAAATCTTGCACCTCGAAGGCAGTATGATGGACTTTGGGGTGAGAACCTTGCAACATGGCGATGGTGTGATGATCAACCCATTCCTCTCCCCGTTGACAACGAAGAAAACCCCCGACTCGTAAACTGGGATGGCCGTAATAAATTAAATCTGTTGCTTTTAAGCCAAAAGTCTGCTGATACCAGTGATAACTTTCCTCAAAGTCTTTGACATCAATAGCTAGATGACCTAAACGTAAAATAGGTGCGGGTTCTTTTTTCGGCCTTTGGGTGCGACCTAAACGGGTTTTCCGACTAGCGTGATTCCATTGCAAGGGTTCAGGAATCGGCAAAGGTTCCACTTCCTCGATACCATAGACCAATTCTAGGTTAAAACCGTTGGGGTCAATAATTTTGATGCGCTGACCACCGCCGGGGGTGAACAGGGTTTCCACGGTCGAAGCGGAGGCTAAAGTGGCTAGTTCATGTAAGACGGATTCTGATGTCGCTTCTAGGGCAAAACTGACAAATTTAGCTTTTTTTCCCCATTCTACGACATAGACAAACTGTTTTTTGCCTCTAGCTCGCATATACAAGGCTGTATCGGTTTTAACTGCGGTAATCAGTCCAAAATCCCTCAAAAAACGTTCGCACAGGTCTAAATCCGGATGTTGATAGGTAACGTAGGCAATATCAGCAATTTTAGTCATAGTCGGTCATCCAGTGGAGTTGTCTAATTCGGCACAAAATAGCCAGACAGATATCGGTCAAAGTGCTGTCATAGCAAGGGGAAAAAGACTATTAAGAAAATCTGAACTTTGTTGTGGTTGATTATTGCACTGTGAGTACACCCACAGTCAAAGGCTAATTTTTCTTGCCCTCAATTGCTATCCCAGACTGGAGTTTGAGTAACTTGGGGGTGGAGAAAAACCTTGGGGAACTTCGGGGTTTTGCGGAAAATTTTTTTGAGAGATGTGGTCAAGGTTGTCTAGAGTACCTCGATAAATTGGACTTATTGAGAAAATATTCACACTAATTGAGAATCAACAAAGGTTTCATCAGGGTTTCAGGCGGTGCAATGCTGAAGTAAATCTATTTTTTGAGGTACCCTCTAGAAAAATCCGCTATCGTTCGAGTAAGCAAGTCAGAGAATATTGGGATCAGTAGCAGCGGCAAGGATTATTTCTGTTTCCACTGCCCAAATACCCCTCTGAAATCAATCTTGTTGCACCTGAATGGCATCAATTGAAAACTCGCGAACTGACAGGTCAAATTTTTCTCGAACGGTTGGATTTAGCGCACGCCGTTAAACAGGGGAGCGAAGCTTGCACTCAAAAAGGAGGATAGGAAAGTCACTGTTTTAAGTTTAATCCGTAACCAAATTATTACTTAAATTTCTCAATTATCAGCAAAGTCCTTAATTACTAAACTTGAGATAATGTCTAGAAAAGTTACCTATGGGGATATTCCCAGACAAAGAACCAAATATCTGCTTAATGCTCTGTTAAAGTTTGCTAACTACGAGGTAGATAATTGTGAAAATCTGGCTATTAAATTTAGCTGGATTAATGAGAAAAAATTGAAAATTCAAGCCGAACTTAATGCTTTAAAAATGCTGACTGAAAAATGTGGTCAAAGGCTGGAGTTATGGCAAATTCGTGATGCTTTGACGGAATATCTTAACGAAAAGTTTTTAGGTATTTTGGAAGATCATCGTATCAATAATCAAGGAAAAATTCGTACTTTTCAAATTACTTTTTGGCAACGGGGTCATGATATTTTAACTAACCTAAGGTGCTTTGATCAAGAGTGGGCAAACAAAAGTAAACATCAATCTCCCGCAATTGCTGCTATTTTCTCCTCTTTAGATGAGGAAAAACAACAGGATTATCAGACCTATATTAAGGATTATGTAAAACGTCCACCTCTGGAGGAAAATTGTCTCAAAGTTCTTCAGCAAGAACAATCGTTGCTAAGAATTCGCGCACCTCATAATAGTGGCAAAACCCGTTTAGTTAATTGGTTAGTCCATCATCTCAAACAAGATAATTATCAACCAGTTATCATTGATTGTGAGGAGGAAAAAGCCACTATTGCCCTTAGTTGTGAAGACTTGCTGCTGTCGATTTGTCGTACCATTACCCAAGAATTAAAGATTAACGAATCTCTTCTCGATAAATTTTGGTCTCGTCCCGGAACTCCTGCCCACAAAACTCGACGATATTTAGAGGAATATGTTCTCCAACCCAGCGCTAATCCTCTGGTTTTTGTCTTTGAAAAATTTGATACAATTTTGGAAACTGAAACAATCGGTAATGAAATTTGTGGTATTCTCAGAAGTTGGCATGAAAGACGTTCCCAACCTTGGCGGAAACTACGCTTAATTATTATTCATTCAACGGAATTTTATAGCAACTACGATTTTTATGCCTCTCCCTTAATTGGTGTAGGTTATGTGGCTAGTTTATCGGATTTTAATGCGGAACAAGTTCTCACTTTCGCTCAAGTTAATGGCATTAATTGGACGTTATCAGATGTTCATAAGGTCATGAACTTAGTGGGAGGTAATCCTTATTTAATTAAGTTAATCTTGGTAAAATTGCAAGAAGGGAATTCTCTAGAAAAGGTTCTAGATGATGCCTTGCAGGGACGAGAGCCATTTCAAAGTCATTTTTTCCTACTGATGAGATATCTGAAAAGTAATGCTAACCTACGGAATATTTTTAGGCAAATTCTTCAGAAAAAAGCTCTGACTCCGGCTCAAATGAAAGGAGAATCTGTCCAATTTTTGGAACGATTGGGACTGATCCACAAAAGTTATGATACCCTAGAGGTGCGTTGCAATTTGTATCAAGTATATTTTGACGACTTGCTTGATTAGTCTCGTTGAGATTCCAATTGAAACTGAATTGAGTTTTCAAGTTTTGCTTCTAACTTACTCTTAACCCTGACAGTAATTGGTTCTCGATTAGATTCGGATTCATTATCTACAAACCTGAGAGAATTGCCTGAGGTCAAACTGGCCGAAAGATTGAGGTTTTCTAAATATTCTTGTATCAACTCTGAAGAAATTTTATTCTGGGATTGCAAGGCTCTAATAGCAGCTATAAATGATTGGGCCGCATCATAACTGGTAGCGGTTCGCCAACTAATATCTTCTTTCCATAAAGCTTGAGCATCTCTGACAAAATTTTGGGACTTAATTAGATGGGAAAACCAAGGCACAGCCAAAACTAAATTATCAATAAATTTACCGCTATCAACCAACATTTCATGTTCATACATGGAATGACTCCCTAAAAGAACTAGCTTATTTTTCAGTTCTGGAGTGGTGCTGGTATTCAACTGTTCAAGAGTATGGGATAATTCTACTACCACAGAAGCTGATTCCAAACTGGGAAATAAGACAATTCCTCTAACTTGATCTTGGGAAAATGCTTTTAAAACTTCTGCGTCAATATCTAGGGAAGATGATAAATCAATTACTTTAGTGATTTTACCGCCTTTTTTTTGGAAAGCTTGATGAAACTCTTGAGTAAGTTCTTGGCTATCAATCTGGTTAGAATTATTAAAAACAATTACCTTATCTAGATCATGTTGGCTGGCATAATTAGCTAAAGTCTCACCAATTTTTTCATTGGTGATAACGGTTCTAAAAAAGTATTCACTCTCAATTACATTCGAGGAACTTGTAGAAGAAATTAAAGTAATTTTGGCTCTTTCATAGATAGGTAAAGCTGCTAAGGTGGCTTCACTAGAATAATGTCCAATTACTCCAATAACTTTGGGGTCTTTAACGATTTCCTTGGCGACTATCTTAGCAACTTTTTCATCATTATTATCATTGGCAATAACGATATTTAAAAATAAATTATTCGCACTTGTCGGTAATTGGCTATTAAATAAATATTGTGCTTGAGCAATCCCTTTAAGGATTTCTTGGGAAATTTCATTTTTTTTGCCACTGGGAATAACCACCGCCAAAGTCACATAATTATTACTTAAATAAGCGATAACATTATTATAATAAATCAAGTTTTCTGCATCTTCAGGATGAGCGAGATAGGCTTTTTTGAATAACTGTTTAGCTTCCAAATAATTAGCATTTTTAAAAGCCAAAATACCCCGATCTTTATAAAAATTTTCCTGTTTAATAAGTAGCTTTTTTTCGCCTTGGCTAAATAGTTCAGGCTCCTTAGTATAGGGAATTTTATAAAAGTAAGGTAACAGCCATGACTGGTAGAATCCCAACCCAAGTAAACCTGTAACAATGCTAGTAAATATTCCCGCTGCCAACATAAATAAACGAGATTGTTTTTGACGAGTAATGCTCTCAGATGCGGCTAAAAAACGATAATCGATACTATCTAATTCTTTATCTTCTTGCCATTTTTTAGATTCCTCTAACTTTTTACCTGTCAGTAAACAATTTGTATCGGTAAAATTTGAGTCTTCCCACTTAGCAATTTCCAATTGATAAGGACGACTAGCTGCTAATACATTATATAACCATTTTTGATTAAAAATTGCCTGATAAATAGCATTAGCCACTCTAAGATAGCCCTGATTATCGACGATAACTAATCCAGATAGTAATAATTCATCATGTTCTGGTGTGTTACTAGCTTTTACCAATTTACCTTTTAAAAGGTTGGCATAAACCCTTAGTAAATATCCTTGATCAGGATGATAAATCAGTCGCTCTCTTATACTTGATAAAAAAGCAGGTTCATCTTTTTTTTCCCAGTTATCAATAATGTGTTTATAAACAAAATCTCGCATCCAGGCTGATAAGAGAGACCGAGGTATTGTAACTTTAAACTTGGCAATTAAATAACACAATTTTTGAGTTAGAAAAGGTTGACCATTAGTCCAGCTAAAAATTTCTTGTAGAATTTCTTGAGGGGAAACACCCAACCCTTCTAGTCCCTGCATCAAGGGTTGACAGTTATCTTCTAACGACAGTCCATTTAATTCAATTGCTTTACCAATATTGAAAGGAGTTCTTTGACTATCTTGAATTAATTGATTGGGGGTAGCCGTGCCAATTAAAACAAATGAAATACGATTAAAATCTGCATTAATAACTCGCTTTTCATGACAAGACCTAAGGTAAGCAAAAAAGTCATCAGTAGCAAAAGGTAGTTTTCTAACCACATCAATTTCATCAATAAAGATAACAATACTGGTTGAAATTTTTCTTAATAAAATTTCTTTAATAAATTGTCTAAGTAACCCAACATTAGAAACAGATTGACTGGCAATCCAAGATTCTAAATCCGTCATGTTTAGTTTTAATTGTTCGGCAATTTCAATAATTAAGGAATGATACCAGCTAGATTGATCTACTGATGTCCCCAATTCATTTAAGTCTATACGGGAACAGGCTACTCCTTGTACTTCAATTTGAGTTTGGATGCGTACTGTCAAACTCGACTTGCCCATTTTGCGAGAATTGAAAATATAACAATACTGACTGTTCATCAGAGCTTGGTACAGTTCCAGATCAGCCCTTCTATCCACATAGCTTGGATCGGAAGGAGATAAGGTACTAGAAAACTTATAAACATTCTCGGCGGTTGCGTTTTCTTGCATATTTCGGTATTTTATTGACCAGATAACCAAAACTTGGGTAAGTAATACCAGTTTGAACTACACTAACCCCGGTGATAAATCCAGAAAAAACCGCGCTCACTCATAGCCGATTATTGGTAAGCTAGTTCTGCTCTGAATGAAATTGACATATTTTCTTCGGGTAAACTCATCTAAGCTGAATTCTCTCAACTGCGCGAGTCCCCACCCTCAGCAACGGGTTCGGAAGAGACTGAAAAGTCTCCTATCCCCTAATTCCCTACTCTAAAGCGTAGATACGACCATCCATGAGCAGACGGGTGATCCCTTTCGCTTCCAGTTGAGCGTGAGCTTTTTCGATCAGGCGACCGTCGGGAACTTTAATCACTTTTTCCTTGCGCTTGGAGAAACGACGAGCGATGCGATGACTTTCAAAGATGGGGAGAGTGCGCTGCTGGATTTCCTGAGGGGGAACCTTACCCAATTCGGCAAAATCCTTGAGGGGACGGGTGATTAATTCGGCAGCGCGATCAATCACCAAGTAACAGGTTTTGGGAAAAGCCGCCGCCGATAGGGGTAATATCTGTAATTGGGCTGTTTTAACGATAGTGGGGCCTAAATAGCTCCCCGCTAGTTCCTCTTCCTCCTCATCTTCATCTTCATCCTCCTCATCTTCATCCTCCTCTTCATCCCAATCCTCGTCAAGCTCATCTTCCTCCTCTTCCTCGATAGCTTCGACGAAAAACTCGGTTAAATTAGCGTTTTCTAGGGGTTTATCGCCATTAATTTCTGTCTCTTCCGAATTATCTGCTTCTGGCGGGTAAGAGGTATCCATTAACAGGGTTAATTGTTCCACAGCGGCGATCGGTTGCTGAAAAGCCTGCTCATCCTTAGCTGCGATGTGGGCTGCCGAAAAACCAATCACCTCGATCGCTTCTTCCGATAAATCCGCTGCTGCTCCCTCCTCCTCGAGGCCGCGAGGATTGCGGGCCAAGCGTTTTTTCTGGATTAACTGCTCGTATTCCTCGCTAGAAAAAGAATTTTTGAGAAAACGACTGACCGTAGAGCTACTCACGCCATAACGCTCGGCTAAGGTGGAAGTGGTGGCCTCCGTTTCCCGATAAAGCTTAAGAATTTCTTTTTTCGTGGCATCAGTCAGTTTTCTTGGACTCATATTACTTATATAGTTATTTTTTAAGCGATAGGATCTTGCCGATGGCTAGTCAGGGGAAGCTGTTGTCCTTGAGCGGATGTACTCTTAATCATAAAACGCTCTAGCCAATTAAAACTAAGCAATTCGTTTTCTAGTCCCTGTTCTAGTCTATCCTTGACTTCTGTTTCTCACCACTACTCAAGATTAAAAAATTGACGATGATATCAAGTGCTGCTAGTCAAAAAGCCTTATTAGTTCTGGCTGATGGTACAGTTTACGAGGGTTATTCCTTCGGCTCCAAGGGAACCACCGTCGGCGAAGTTGTCTTTAACACGGGGATGACCGGTTATCAGGAAGTCCTCACCGATCCCAGTTATGCCGGTCAAATCGTCACTTTTACCTATCCGGAATTGGGAAATACGGGGGTTAACCCCGAGGATGAGGAGTCAATTCGTCCCCAGGTGAAAGGTGCGATCGCCAAAAATATCTGCCACCGGCCCAGTAATTGGCGTTCTAGCCAATCCCTACCGGATTATCTGGCCGCTCATCATGTTATTGGCATCTATGGCATCGATACCCGGTCTCTGACCCGCAAAATTCGCTCGGTTGGGGCGATGAATGGGGCAATTTCCACGGAAATACTCGATTATCACGATTTACTGCGGTTGGTGCAGGCAGCCCCCAGTATGGCGGGATTAAATCTAGTTAAGGAAGTAACCACCAAGGAAGTGTACGAATGGACGACTCCCACCCCGTCCGCCTGGGAATTTGCGCCAATTGATAGTGATCAAGAACCGTTAACGGTGGTGGCGATCGATTTTGGCATCAAACGCAATATTCTCCGGCGTTTAGCCAGCTACGGTTGTCGGGTGATCGTGGTTCCCGCTGACACTCCCCCAGAAAAAATCGCCGCCTATAATCCCGATGGTATTTTCTTTTCTAACGGACCGGGAGATCCGGCGGCTGTCACCGAAGGGATTGCCCTAGCCAAGCAACTTTTACAAGGAGAAAAACCCACTTTTGGCATCTGTATGGGTCATCAAATTTTAGGCCTATCCCTGGGAGCAGAAACCTTTAAACTGAAATTTGGCCATCGCGGGTTAAATCAACCCTGTGGACTGCAGCAACAGGTGGAAATTACCAGTCAGAATCACGGTTTTGCCGTGCAGGAGGCCTCTTTAAATCCGCAAGTGGAGATTACCCATCTCAACCTCAACGATCGCACCGTAGCGGGGTTAAAACACAAGTCTCTGCCCTTTTTCTCGGTACAATACCACCCCGAGGCCAGTCCTGGCCCCCACGATGCCGATTATCTGTTTGGCCAATTTGTTGATTTAATGCGGCAAGCAAAAAAGGATCGGTCGTAAATTTTTAGGATATACTAGGGTTTTGATTTTTACGGCTCTCGAGCTAGGAGGGGATTATTCCAGAAGCAATTAACTTGACCGTCAGCTTGCGAGGCACGCGTGAGGTCAGAGATAAGTACCAAATTTTCCGTTTGACGGGTCTTTTAGATGCCTTTTCCGAACCGACTTTTTGTAAGGTGATCGAAGGCTATGTGGAGGAAGGTCCCAAGGATGTGATTATTAGCCTCGCTCAGATTGATTTTATCGATAGCTCCGGTTTAGGAGCTTTGGTAAAATTGGTGAAAAAGGCCAAAACCGAAGGGGGCAGTTTACAAATTGTTACCAATCCCCGGGTAACTCAAACCGTAAAACTGGTGCGATTGGAAAAGTTTTTTTCCCTGCAACCCACCCTGGAAGCGGCGATCGAATATCTAGAAAAAGCGTAAATCGTGGAATCTCCTCTCGAAAAAATTCGCTTACAGGTCAGTGGCCAGGGTTCACCAATCCTAGAGGGTCTTGACCGATTATCGCCCGCTTCTCTGGCCTATCTGGGGGATGCTGTTTATGAATTATATATCCGCAGCTATTATTTACTGCCGCCCCAGCGTCTGGGAGACTATCACGCTCAGGTGGTGGGCAAAGTCAGGGCCGAACAACAGGCTTTAGATTTAGCACAACTGCAGCCCTATCTGACGGACCAAGAAAAAGAAATTCTGCGCCGGGGACGCAATGCGGTCACGGGAAAACGCCGTCGTCTGACAGCCCAAGTCTATCAGCAGGCCAGCAGTTTAGAAACCCTGTTCGGCTATCTTTATCTACAAGACCCCTCAAGATTACATCAACTATTAGAAAAACTAGAATTATAGCCCTCAGGGACGATTCCCGACTTTACTCTTAATCCATGCAACCATGAGCGATCGACCATTTCGTGACAAGTCCGATAATCGTAATTCTCGCCGGCCCTCGCGGCCAAAAACCGGGCCAATTCTGGCTAAATCCCCAGCAGTAACTCCAGAAAACCAAGAAGCTGATGATCTGCTCTACGGTCGCCGGGTGGTTTTAACAGCCATGGAAGAGGAGCGCCAACTGAATCGGATTTGGGTGGTCAATCGACTTCGTTACGATCCCCGTTATCATACCCTTTTGGAAAAGGCCAAAGCCAACGGCACGGTAATTGATGAGGTGGACGATCTGCGTCTCGATCAGATTACCAGTAAGGCCAATCATCAGGGGATCGCCGCCCAGATGTCTCCCTATGATTATATCGAATTAGCCGATCTGATCGAGAAAGCTAAGGGCAAAAGTCGCCACCCCGTCATCGTCATCGCTGAAGGTATTACGGATCCCCATAACCTTGGGGCAATTATTCGCACCGCCGAAGCCATGGGTTGTCAGGGGGTAGTTATTCCCCAACGTCGCGCCGCTGGGGTGACATCGACGGTGATGAAAGTGGCGGCGGGGGCCTTGGAATATTTACCTGTGGCCAGGGTGGTCAATCTCAATCGTGCTTTAGAAGAATTAAAAGCGGCGGGTTTTTGGCTCTACGGCACGGCGGCAAAAACCAGTAAATCCTTACACACAATCAATTTAACGGGTGCGATAGGATTGGTGCTAGGTTCGGAGGGAGAGGGTTTGAGTCTGTTGACCCAAAAGTCCTGCGATGAGTTGGTATCTATCCCCTTGGCAGGCAAAACCCCCAGTCTCAATGCTTCGGTGGCGGCGGCTATGGCTCTTTACGAGGTTTACCGGCAACGCTGGCAAAATTCCCCCGATTGAAAATCTGTATTTTTCGACACTCCCAATAGCCAAAAGGAGAAAGTATAAATAGAATAGGAAGGAAGTTTGCGAAATGTAAACAAACGTAACAAAACCACCAGAGTAGATTTAGATGGGGAACGAAATGAAAGAATTTTTGATTAGCTTACTCGAAAGGTTCGGATTAGCCTACTGGGTCGAGATTAAAACCGACTATCCCAGATGTACTTATTATTTCGGTCCTTTTCTCGCTAAAGACGAGGCTGAGGTCGCTCAAGCCGGTTACGAAGAAGATTTGAAAACGGAAGGAGCGCAGGGGATTAAATTGCATATAAAACGTTGTAAACCGAAAGATTTAACTATTTTTGAGGAAAAAGAAGAAAGCAAGCTCCTGAATACCCTAAAGGTCTTACGCAGTCAAGTTTCTTAACAATTTTCAGGGATCAGTAATCAGTAATCAGTAATCAGTAATCAGTAAACAGTGAAAAGACAGCATAAGGCTGCTACTTAGGGTCTGCTGAATAAATCTAAAAACCTTGTTGGATAAGACTTTTGGACTTTTTTCCCCTCAAAAAGTGCCAGCCATTGCGGGGATCGGGGGGAAAATTCAGGTACTTTTTCCCTGAAAATTAGGTAGTTGACCAGCTGAAAATCGATAAAACCCCACACCCCACACCCCACACCCCACACCCTGCCCCCAAGAAAAACTTTTTGCCGCAAACCCTAAATATCAATGGGAGCGATTTAAAAAACAGCTATATTCTGCTTCTGTCAGTCTTCCCGCTTCGTAGAGAGTATCGGTAATTTCTGCTAGGGTTAAAACCGAATAAGGTTGATAACCATGGCTACGAAGTTTATCTTTAACGGGGCCACCATGGTCGATAAAAACCACGATATCATTAACTAATAATCCCGCCGATTTAATTTTTTCTGCCCCTTCGATCGCACTTTTGCCAGAAATTAAAATATCGTCCACCACTACCACAGTTTCCCCCACTTGAAAATTACCTTCAATTACTCTTCTTGTGCCGTGAGCTTTTACTTCTTTGCGGGGGAAAATCATCGGATGATTTAATAATAAAGATAAACCCGTAGCTGTAGGTAAAGAGCCGTAGGGAATACCAGCAATGCGGTCAAATGTCAAGGTTTTTAATATTTCTCCATAGGCTTCAATTACCTGCTGAAAAATATTAGGATTAGAGATAATTTTTCTGAGATCAATATAATAGGAAAAAGTTTCTCCCGATGCTTGTACATAATCGCCAAACATCAAGCAACCAATATCAAATAATTGTAGAATTAAATCCTGATGAGGATGTTGTTTTAAAAGACAAACGTTAGCAGTCCAAGTCTCATCTCCGCTTGATTCTTGCTGGTGATTTTGTTGAATTTTGTTGACTTCCTCGCGTAAATCCTTGACTTTTGCCCCCAAATCGGGTTGAGATAAAAAGTCTTGGGGTATAGGAATTAATAAACCCTCGCCATGACTATTTAAACCCACAGTAATTAACTCGGAGAATTTACTTTTGTCTTCCCAAATACTGCGTAATAAAATCAATCTTTCGGGGGCAAAATTGCGAATCTTTTTCAAAATCTCCGGTTGAGTGGTTCCCACTTCTAAAAATACTTGTTCGGGAGTTCCCCAGGTGCAAGCTTCTTTGACGACTTGCAGATAAAAAGGATTGTCGCGACTGGGGAATTCTTGCAGATTAATCGCGCCTTGATTGGAAGTATGACAGAGGATAAAAGCGCCATGCTCGGGGTAAACTAAAAAAGGAGCAACGTGATCCTGTCCGGAGTAGGGATTGAGAGTAACCGCGTCCACCTGCCAAGTTTTAAAGATAGTCTCAGCTAAAATACTGCTAGTATTAATATCGCCGTGTTTAGCATCCAAAATGACCGGGATATGAGGGGGAATTGCCGTTAAAACTCGCTGTAATAATTCTAACCCTGCCGCTCCCAAAGCTTGATAAAAGCCTAAAGTTGGTTTGTAGGCACAGACAAAAGGGGCAGTTTCATCGATAATAAACTTGAGCCACTGTTCTAAATTAACGATTAATTCTCCCGGGGTGGGGGGCATCATTTCGGGGTTAGCATCTAAACCGAGGACAAGTAGAGTCTGGTTTTGACTAATGGCGTGGTTTAACTTTTGAAAAAAATTCATCGGTTCCTAATCTCAGGATTCTGGATTAGTTCCTAATTCTACACTATTTGGTCGAAAAATAGGCTGTAAAATTGTCTCGTGCAGACTTTTTCTGGTGTCAGCGTCAAGGAATTTCTTTTGTAGTGGTTGCCATTCTTGCCATTTTTGGTGACGGATATTTTGGAAAATTTCGAGTAATGTGGGCATTTCCTTGGCGAGACAATTGGGGAAAATTTGGCTAAGAAAATCCGAGAGAACACAACAATCCTGCATTTCTCCGAGAATACCTTGAAGGTTTTTAATATCTTCTAGGTACTCTTGATATTTGTCGCCATAAAACTGAGTAAATAACTCCATATTATAGCGAGAACGCTTGGCTTCTTTACGGAGATCGTGCAGTAATAATCCTTCCTTTTCCAATAAGTCATCAATTTCTTGACTAGAAAACTCTCTTACTTTTTGATTTTCCTCTAAATTTACCCCAACTAACCAAGCTTCATGGAGTAAAAAGCGACTCGCTTGCGGTAATAATAAGTCTGGTAAAACCGTGGCAATATCTAATTTTCCTATCGGTTGATAGGTGGGATTATCCAACCAACTGGCAAAATCTGCCTTAAAATTGAGAAATTTGTCGGACTTTAACAGCTTTTCTACCTTAGCAAAAGCCTTCTTTCTTCGGCTTTCGAGAACTTGTAAAACTTTCTTCAGTAATTCCTGTTCTTTCGGTGGTAAAATTGGCTGATAATGACCGACAAAAGCCTCTTTTAACACATCTAAATCACGCAATTCTCCTAAAATTATGCCCAGATTACCCACCCGTTTTTGATCGGCATATTTCGGCATGGTTAAAGCGGGGGCAAAACCGGTTAAGGTACTGCGAAGACGACGCATTCCCACACGAATTTGATGTAATTCTTCCGTATCCTGATCGAGTAAAACTCCAGCTTCATGTTTAAGAACTTTATGAAAATGTTTATCAATACCGATATAGGCCCAATCGGCCACAGTTTTAGCCCGAGGATTAAATTTGTTAGTCATTTGTCTTTAGGGAGGAAATAATGTCAAGATGATGATAGAATCTTTAAATAAAGACTGGAACTAATAGGTCCCATTTATTCTACACAATAGGATGAAGCAGCAGCTTTAAGAGAAGTTTATGGATAGTTTTTGGCTAGATTATGCGGGGGAAATCGCTTTTCGCACTGGAGAGCATCTTTTCTTGACGGGAATAGCCATGGCTATGGGTAGCTTAATCGGGATTCCTCTAGGTATTTTGATTAGTCGTCAAGCTATTCTCGCTCAACCAATTATAGCGATCGTTAACACCCTACAGACTATCCCCAGTTTAGCCCTATTTGGTTTTTTAATTTCCGTGCCTTTTTTGGGAGGAATCGGCAAAATTCCCGCTATTGTTGCCCTAACTCTCTATACCTTACTGCCAATTGTTTTAAATACCTATCTGGGCATCAAAAAAGTTGATCCCGAATTAAAATTAGCCGGGTTATCCCTAGGCATGACCGACGGTCAAATCCTGCGCTATATCGAATTACCCCTAGCCAGGGCGACAATTTTGGCAGGAGTGAGAATTGCCACGGTGATTGCTATCGGTGTGGCTACGATCGCAGCTGCCATCGGTGGCGGTGGTTTGGGAGTGTTTATTTTTCGCGGTATTGCCACGGTCAACAATCAGTTAATTTTGGCGGGGGCAATTCCTGCCGCTTTTTTAGCCCTTGTTGCCGATTGGAGTCTCGGTCGGCTAGAAAAGACCTTTTCCCCTTCGCAACGCCCGAAAAAGCCCTCTAAATGGCAATGGGGCTTAGGTTTAATCGGGTTAGCCCTGCTATCTTTCCTCTTGACTCAAATTTTCCATTCATCCCCCGGCACCGTGGTGATCGGTTCCAAAAATTTTACCGAACAGGTGATTTTAGGGGAAATTTTGGCACAGGAGATCGAAAAAGAGACGAATTTACGGGTTGAACGTCAATTTAATCTCGGTGGTACTCTGATCTGTCATGAAGCGGTGAAAGCGGGTAAAATCGACGGTTATGTGGAGTATTCCGGCACGGCTTTCACGGGAATTTTGCGAGAAAAACCCCTGAACGATGCCCGATTAGTCTCTCAAAAGCTGCAAGAGATTTATCCGGAAAAATTTAATCTAGAAGTCTTTCCCAGTTTAGGATTCGAGAATACTTTCGCCATTGTTATCCGGGGAGAAACCGCCAGTCAATACAATCTTAAAACTCTCTCGCAAGCGGCGAAATATACCCCCAATTGGCAAGCGGGTTTTGGTTATGAATTCTTGGAAAGGGAAGACGGTTATAAGGGATTAGCCAAGACCTATGGTCTAACTTTTGCCGGACCCCCGAAAGTGATGGATTTAGGGTTAATGTACCGCGCTTTAGCCGAAAAACAAGTGGATTTAGTGGCGGGAAATTCCACCGATGGCTTAATTCCCGTGCTAGATTTAGTCATCCTAGAAGATGATCAACGCTATTTTCCTCCCTACGAAGCGGTACCGATTTTTAACCTGGATAGTTTGCAAAAATATCCCCAATTGCGACAGGTTTTAGCCAAACTCACCGGCAAAATTACCTCCACAGCCATGCAGAAATTAAACTATCAGGTGGATGGCCGCGATCGCAAAGTGGAGGAAGTGGTTAAAGAATTTCTAGTCTCCCTCTCTTAACCATTTAGTTACTCCCCCGGGTTGGTCGATTAAAGTAATGCCTTGGGCTTTTAATTCTGCGCGAATACGATCGCTTTCGGCGTAATTTTTCGCTTTTTTCGCCTCTGTCCGTTGTTGGATCAGATTTTCGATATCCGCTGCACTAATTCCCTCAGAAACAGGGGTTTCTCCCTGGTCGGCGGCAATTTCTAAGCCCAAAACCCTAGACAATTTCACCAAAGTATGCCATTTTACCGCTAATTGGGCCAGATTGCTGTCTGTCTTACCCGCATGGGTTAAATTATTACCCTCCTTGCGTAATTCCTTAGCGATTTCAAATAACACCGCTAAACCACCGGCAAAGTTAAAATCGTGATTTACCGCCTCTTGAAAGCGATTTTCTAGCTCTTGGTCAGTAATTCCGGGATTATCTGGCGGAAGATGCTTATAACCAAAGGATAAACCCTCTTGTAAAGTATGCCAGCCATTAGTGGCCGCCTGCAATCCCTCATCGGAAAAATCAATCGGTTTGCGGTATTGGGCGCCTAAAATTAATAATCTCACGGCTAAGGGGTCATATTTTGCCAATAACTCGCGAATAGTGATGAAATTACCGAGGGATTTTGACATTTTTTCCCCTGCCACCTTAACCATGCCATTATGTAACCAATAGTGGGCCAGAGGTTTACCCGTAGCCGCTTCACTTTGGGCAATTTCGTTTTCGTGGTGGGGAAAAATTAGATCACTTCCCCCCACATGAATGTCGATAGTTTCTCCCAATTGTTCTTTGACCATGGCCGAACATTCAATATGCCACCCTGGACGACCTTGGCCCCAGGGAGAATCCCAACTAGGTTCCCCCGGTTTTGCCCCCTTCCAGAGGGCAAAATCAAAGGGGTCTTGTTTTTTAATTGCTTCCGGGTCGTCGGTTTCTACCCGGCCGCTGGCCCCGGCTTGCAAATCATCCAGTTTTCGCCCTGATAGTTTGCCATAATCAGAAAAACGACGGACGGAATAGTACACATCGCCATCGCTGGGGTAAGCATAGCCTTTTTGTTCTAATTCATAGACTAGGCGCTTGATGCCGTCGAGGGTATGAGTGGCCCGGGGATAAGCGTCCGCCGGTCTGACTCCTAATTTTTCCATATCCTCAAAGTAGGCCTGGATAAATTTCTCGGCTACGGCTGCCATGGTGGTATGTTCATTTTTAGCCCGATTGAGAATTTTATCGTCAATATCAGTGAAATTCTGAATATAGCGCACTTTATAGCCGAGATACTCTAAATAACGCCGCACCACATCCCAAACCACACAGGTACGCGCATGACCCAAATGGCAATAATCATAGACGGTAATGCCGCAGCAATACATGGAGACAATGCCGGGGATGAGGGGAGTAAAGGGTTCTTCGCGACGACTGAGGGTGTTGTAGAGGATTAAGGTCATGGATGGGGAAATTTTTTTCTGGGGAAAAAGGCTAGTCCAATTTTATAGCAGTTATCAGTGATCAGTTATCAGTTATCAGTTATCAGTTATCAGTGACCGCTAACCACTTTCCCTGATTTCTCTACTATATTTTGTTTTTCTTGTCAAGGGGTTTTTCGGGTTTTAGTAAAAATCTGACGGTAAGATTTGAGGAGATAGGACTGTTTTGATGACAACTATTATTGATAGAATCGATAGAATAACGATAGGGGAAGCTTGCTTGTTTGCCTCAACCGACAATTTTTAATTGTTAATAAACTTTGACCAGACCCTAACTATGAATGAACCACCTAATAGCGCTGGCGATGAAATCCAATTACCCCGGGGAGAAAGAGTTGACCAGCTAAGAAATCTCATCGAAACCCTACGCATTGCCGATGAAGTGGCCAATCGCGGTTATTTGATTACCAGCGCCGAAGTGGCCGATTTAATGGATATTAATCCAGGGGCCGTTACCAGTCGAGGCGACCATTGGCCGTGGCGAAATTGGGTAATCTCCCGGGTCAGACGGGAGGGAAACCAAATTCTTTGGCAGTTGGAAAAAGTCGATTAGGATTAATTGCAACCATCAGTTAATTTCTCTCTTAACTTTTGTAAATTAGTAATTATCTCGTCATTTTCCCCCAGCAGATGACGCGCGAAACGTCGGGCCAGGGGCGGAGCCGATACAAGTGTACTGGTAAAGCCAGAAAATACCTGCAATCCCACTTTATCGGCGATCGCTCCCACCAGAGGCCGTCCCGAGGGGGCAAAGGCCACTAGGCAATGATGACAGCTGCCGGGGAGAGCGGCTAAAGAGGGCAGCAATGTCCCCACGGCGGTGCGGATTGCTTTTTCCCCGGCCAGAGGGTTTAAAATCCCGTCTGGATCGGTGACAATGGCGCTAATTTGCCCTAGATAAAGGCTTTGATCCCGGAATTGTACCGCCCCCGTTTCTAAAACACTGGCAATTATTTCTGGGGTTTCTCTCTGCCAAATGCCCTGCTTTTCTAGTTGGGTGATTTTTTGCTCTAATAGCAATCTGGCAGGAATTGCGGGCATAACTAGGGTGTTTAATTTGATCTCAGTGGGGGGAATTTTGATCACCTGGGCATGGGTAAAATAGACGGGAGCAGCAATACCAGATTTTTGCAGTAAAGACCGGGTTAATCCCCCCGCACAGACGATAGTTTCCCCAGCAGAATAATTATTTTTAGGAGTTTTTACGCCGGTAATTCTCGATGCAGTTTCAATTAATTCGATGACAGCTTCCCGAATAATCGTGCCTCCCAGACGTAGAAAAGCTTGTTGATAGGCAAGATTAGTTTTTTCGGCGTTAATGTGACCGTGGGGTAGTCGTAAAACTCCGGAGATAGCTGCGGGATTTAATAAAGGTTCTAAAGCGATCGCTGCTTGCGGATCGAGAATTTCGGGGGTAATAGCAAAGATAGCAAATTTTTCGGCCACAGTGACCGGATCATCTTCGGGGTTCACGGTGAGAATTAGCTCTAGGTCCCGGTATTCATTATCTATGCCCAATTCTTGGGATAAATTGCGCTGAATTTCTCGACCTTCTTGATATAATTTTCTCTGGATTTCTGTGGTAGCCGACCAATAGGCTAAACCCCCGTAACTGTAGAAAGTGGCGTTGAGGGGATGGGTTTCTTTTTCTAATAAGAGGACTCGACTGCCTAGGTTGGCTAGTTCATAGCTTAAGGCGGAACCAGTGATACCACCACCGATAATTATATAATCATAAGTTGTGGTCATAATTGGGCTAATTTTTCCTCGATTAATCTATTCTATCATTATACTTGCTCGGTTCCTTGGTTCTGATTTTGTCGATAATTGCTATAATTACAGAAAAAGTTCAAAGCGGGATAGGATAACTATGCAACAGCTAGAAACTAGGGGGATAACTGAACGATGGATTAAAGGTAGTTGGGAAGAATACTTAGAAGCAATTAAAAACTTACCAGAAAATCAAGGGAAAAGTTATTATTACAATGGCTATTATCGATTAGAAATGACTCCTATTGGATTTGAACACGCTAGAGATCATCATGTTGTCTTTTTGGGGGTGAGTCTCTACGCTATCCTCAAAGAAATTCCTTTTCAAGGACTCCCCACTTGTTCTTATCGTAAAAAAGGAATTAGAGAAGTGCAGCCAGATATATCTTACTATCTAGGAGAAAAAGCGAATCTGATACCAAATGGGACTTCGATTATTGATTTAAATCAGTATCCCCCACCAGATTTAGTCATTGAAATCTCAAAATCTACCCTTAATGATGATCTAGGCAATAAACGCTTACTCTATGAAGAATTAGGGGTTAGTGAATACTGGAGTGTTAAGGTAGATGATCCCCAAATATTTGCTTTTGAAATAATTGATCGAGGTAGCAAAAGAATTGATATATCAAAGGTTTTACCTAATTTAAGACTTGCGGTTTTAGAGTCAGCTTTACAACAGGCACGCACCAGAGATCAAAGTCAGGTGGGACGTTGGTTAATCACTCAATTTCAAGGTTAACTACATAAAATCGAGGCTAATATTATGCAACAGCTAGAAACTACTATCTCGACAGATTTATGGATTAAAGCTAGTTGGGAAGAATACTTAGAAGCAATTAAAAACTTCCCAGAAAATCAAGGAAAAAGTTATTATTACAATGGCTATTATCGATTAGAAATGACTCCTATTGGTAACGATCATGCCAGCGATCATGCTATTTTGATCTTTGCTGTTAGTCTCTATGCTACCCTAAAAAATCTGGCCTTTAATGCCAAAGATAATTGCAGTTTTCGCAGGTCTGGTTATCGAGAAGTTCAACCGGATATATCTTATTATTTTGCAGAGAAAGCTAATCTGATTCCCTACGGTACTTCGATTATTGATTTAAATCAGTATCCCCCACCAGATTTAGTCATTGAAATCTCAAAATCTACCCTCAATGATGACTTAGGTAATAAACGCTTACTCTACGAAGAATTAGGGGTTAGTGAATACTGGAGTGTTCAGGTAGATGATCCTCAAATATTCGCCTTTGAAATAATCGATCGAGGTAGTAAAAGAATTGATATATCAAAGGTTTTACCTAATTTAAAACTTGCGGTTTTAGAGTCAGCTTTACAACAGGCACGCACCAGAGATCAAAGTCAGGTGGGACGTTGGTTAATCAGTCAATTTCAAGGTTAAATCCTACTGTTTTTTAGCAGCCGCTTTCTCCAATAAAGACTCGGCAAAAGCGATGGCATCTGCTGCCGAATTTCCTCCCGTTAATTGTGCCAATTCTTCCCTTCTCGTCTGACGATTATCGAGAGAAGTAACCCGGACAACCGTGCGAATTTCCGAGAGATTAGTGGGATTATCTTCGGCAATCATTTGTTTATAAACTCGAAAATGGTGATCAGCTAAAGCAGCCACTAAGGGTTGATGAGTAACGCATAAAACTTGATATTTTTGACCTAATTGATCTAATTTATCGGCAATTGCCTGGGCAACTTTTCCCGATACTCCCGCATCGATTTCGTCAAAAATTAGGGTGGCTGCTGCCGATTGGGATTGGGAAAAACAGGACTTTAATGCTAGGAGAAAACGACTCATTTCTCCTCCGGAAGCGGTACTGGATAAAGGTTGGATTTTTTCCCCCGGATTGGGACTAAAATAAAATACCACCTGATCGACTCCCAGACTGCTAGGATTACCCGGGTCAATCCGACAGACAAAAATCACCTTTTCCATGGCTAAAGGTTTTAATTCCTGTACCAATTGTTTTTCTAGTTGACTAGCGGTTTCTTGTCGCAAAAAGGTTAACTGGGTGCTAGTTTCTCGATAGATGTTTTCCTGTTGCTGACAAATTTTTTCTAATTCCTCAATCGATTGTCCTTCTCCCGTCAACTCCGCTAATTCCTGTTGTAATTTCTGATAATAATCGAGTGCTTCGGCTAAACTTGGGCCATACTTGCGACAAATGCGCTTAAGTTGGATAATTCTCTCTTCTATCTCGTTCAATCTCTCGGGATCTGCCTCTAGACTATCCCCATAAACGTTGATTTCCTGTCCCGCTTCCACCACCTGATTTAATGCCGATCGCACCATCTCTAAAATTGGCTCTAAACTTGTATCATAAACCATCATATTTGTCAAGATATTTTCAGCTTTTCCTAACAAATCAGCGACGGCCGGTTGATCGCGATCGTTTTGGTAGAGTAGTTGATAGACTTGATAGCTGGAATTTTGTAAATCGACACCGTGGGAGAGTCGGTTTCTTTCCTGTTCTAACTGTTCCAACTCGTCAGCGTCAGTTAAATTAGCTGATTCTAGTTCTTTTAGTTGATATTCCAATAAATCTAATCTCTGTAGGCGATTTTGTTCCGATTGCAACCTATTATTTAAAATATTCTTGCTTTCTTGCCAGTTAACGTAGGCTGTGGCTACTTTTTCCCGCTGCCGCAGCAGCGATTCACCCCCGTAGAGATCTAATAATTCCCTCTGTCGATTAGCGTCCATTAACTGAACTGTTTGACCTTGGGCGGTGATTTCTACCAAAAAATCTCTTATTTGCGCCATTTGTTGGCGATTAGCGACGACTCCGTTAATCCGAGAACGAGAACGCAAGGAATTATTAGTAATCACTAATTCCCGGCTGATGGTCAGACTATTATCCTCTAATGGGTCAATTTCCTGACTTTCTAGCCAAGCAATTAATTCTGGGGTGAGAGAAAAAGTCGCTTCTAGGGTTGATTGTTGGCTTCCCTGACGGATGACGCGATGATTGACTTTACCACCGAGAACAATATCGATCGCATCTAATATAATTGATTTTCCTGCCCCCGTCTCACCGGTCAGTACATTTAATCCGTTCCCGAAAGTTAATTCTAAGCGATCGATGAGGGTAAAATTTTCAATTTGTAGGCAGGATAACATATATCAGTAATCAGTAATCAGTTGCTAAGTAGGTAGGCGTTAAAAATTATCAGACACCCCCCTTATTAAGGGGGGATCCCCCCGCCTATCGGCACCCCCCTTATTAAGGGGGGCAGGGGGGATCCCCCCGCCTATCGGCACCCCCCTTATTAAGGGGGGATCCCCCCGCCTATCGGCACCCCCCTTATTAAGGGGGGATCCCCCCGCCTATCGGCACCCCCCTTATTAAGGGGGGCAGGGGGGATCGAACCTAAAATCCATTTTTAATTTAATTATAACCAGTTACTTATTCTTATTATCTTTCACCATTCCCTAATTTTCCCCGAAACGGTAGCCTTTACCATAGACAGTATTAATTAGAGGCGTTTCTCCAGGTGCTTCGATTTTACGACGCAGCAAACGCATCAGGGCAGGAACCACATTACTATTAGGTTGCTCTCCTTCTGACCAGAGATGCTGATAAATTTGTTCATGGGTGAGAAGTTGCCCCGGATGGGTCATAAATAAAGTTAATAATTGTACTTCTTTTGCTGATAAACTGATCGTGCGACCGTGACGATAGGCCACTTGATTTTCGCTATCGAGTTCTAAATCAGCAGATTTTAATTTACTGCTATTACTAGCTTCAAAATTGGGAGAACGACGCAATAAAGCGCGGACTCTCGCTAATAATTCTCGCAGTTGAAAGGGTTTGACTAAATAATCATCAGCACCGGCATCTAATCCCGCCACTCGATCATCGATGGTATCCTTAGCGGTTAGAAACAAAACGGGAGTGGTGTCCCCTTGATTGCGTAAATATTGACAGATTTGTAATCCGGATTGCTGGGGTAACATCCAATCGAGAATTAAGAGGTCATAATTATTCTCTTGTGCCAATTCTAAACCCGTCCGACCATTATCAGCAATATCAACTTCATAGCCTTCTTGAGCAAGAATTTGTTCTAAGGGTTCGGTTAATTCTTTTTCATCATCAACGATAAGTATTTTCATAAAAGTAAAAAAGATGGTGTTGGGTTTTGGGGTTTTGGGGTTTTGGGGTTTTTTAGTTGAATCTCCCCTATCTCCCCATATCCCCATTTCTCCCAATTATCGATCTTTGGGGAATAAATTGCGCCATTCGAGAGGGATATAACTTTCAAGAAATCTAGCCATGGTTTGGTAATGACGCTGATACAAAACTCCCATATAGATAATACCAAGTCCTAGGACGGTTAGGGCAAAGGGAAAGAAAATTGAATCGGCAAAGAGACGATAGGAGAGATAGGAAAGATAGGCAAATACTCCGATACCTCCAAAAACCACAAATAATCTTCTTTTTAGCAGGACGGATAATAACATCAATCCCAAGTTAATTAGACAGTACAAAAATCGTTGCGCTTCATTATCATCGATGAGGAGAGATAGACTAAACCAAAACATAATCAATCCAAATAGGTACAGCCAAAAAGCAAAATCACCCCGACTACGGCGCTGACGTACATCAATTAAATAGGCAGTTATTAAACAGGCAATTCCAAACCAAAAGGATACCCACAGTCGCAGTCTCCATGTATATTCGTTCTCTCCAAATAGTAAAGGAGTTAAGTCCATTGACATATACCACAGACTAAAGGCAATGGGTGCAGTTAAGAAGGGAAATTTAACAAATCGCAAAGTTATTAATCCCGCGATAATCGTGCCTAATTCCATTAAAAACCAACTGCCTTTAATCCATGTATGGAAATCTCGATAGATGCCAGGATATCCGGCTTGCCAGTATCCTGTCCAGCGTTGTAAACCATAGATTGCTAAGGGAGTCATTGCCACTGCCATGGTAAATAAAAGACCGCCGGGGATTTTGAGATTTTGCTGAAAATAGAGATTTTTTCCAGTCAAAATAAAACAAACTGCATAAAACAGGGCGATAAAAAATAGTCCTGCACCACCGAAACTCTCCCAAGCTTCGTTCATAAACCACCCCAGGGCAGAGATAACAATTAATGCCCCAAAATAATAGGCCACATTAGCAAAATTAAAGCGAGGGCGATTAACTTCATCTTCCTGGGGATAACGGGACAAAAAAGCCGTCCATAAATTTTCAGCTTGGCTGGCAGTAATTAGGTTTTGTTGTACCGCCCAATCAAAATCTTCTCTTTCTAGTCTCATAATATTCTCTAGTCCTTAAGCTAAGATGTATTTTAACCGCTTATCCTAAGGATAAGGGAATAGGGCATAGGCGCAGATGTTAAATCCTGTAGTAAAACTTAACATTTACCGATTGCAACATCCGAAATCTGCAAAATAGAGTATAATTCAATCTATATTAACTATTATCGAAGCCATCATGATAACTAAATCAGAACTCTATGAACAAGATTTTCAATTATGGCTGATAACAACAATAGGTCAGTTAGAACAAGGAGATTTTCAGGCATTAGATGTATCTCATTTGGTTGAGGAGTTGAAAGAATTGGGTAAATCAGATAAAAATGCCTTGGAAGGAAATTTAATGATTTTGCTGGCTCATTTACTGAAACTAAAAGTACAATCCTCCGCCCCTGAAAGCATGAAATCTAGCTGGTATAGCTCCATTGTCGAACACAGGGAACGAGTTATCGCCTTACTAGAAAACACCCCTTCTTTGAAATCTCATTTAGCAATCGCCATCGATAAAACCTATCCTAAAGGTCGCAAAATTGCCATCAAGGAAAGTAAATTGGCTGACTTTGGAATTGCGATTCCTCCAGAGGAAGCATATCCCTTAGACTGCCCTTTTTCCTTAGAACAGATTCTTGATGAAGATTTCTATGGCTGATAATTCATATTTAATCCATCAGCTAAGACGCTTTCAAAATGCTTCTAAAAAGTCTTCAAATCTCAAAAACTGGGAAGCTATACAAGTCACATCTGTCTCCCGATACTAAGCGACTCGACTGACTTTAAATAGAGCTTACAAGCTTTTTTTCCCAACCCTAGTTAATCAGCCTTCAAGAATAAGTAAAAATTATAAATTTAAGGTAAATAATTAAAATATTTAAATATTTGGGGCGATTAGTCAAGTGTAACAAGCAAGTTACAACATTTTGATTTTCCCAGAATTTGCCAAAATTTGGCTGTAAATCTGGGTTGCCTACATTTATTAATATGGTATGATCGTGGTATGCTGTGGGCTTAGTTTAAGCATTAAACGTTAAATCAACGGAAAACCAAGGCAATCAGGGGACTATATCGATTCTCTTGCCCAAAAAAAGCCGCCAGTGATGAAATTTTTTTATGTTGCAATTTTTGAAGTTTTGTAAAGGCTATTGACTTAAAGCCAGAATTGTGTAACTCTCCCCGCTCCAAACTCCGGCGCTCATAGACAGTCAACAGCTAATCAAGTTGGGAACTAGGAGGAGAGGTCAACTCCTAGTCCCCTGTTTTTTAGGACATCAATTGCGATTAAGGTACTTCAGTCCAGCGCCTAAGCCTCCTAGTACCAGCAAACTCAGCACAGTTGACGGTTCGGGAACAGATGTCGGTGGCGGTGCCATCGGTCCGGGGGCAGAAAAGTTAGAAATCGTCACACTACCCCGTCCGGAGATGTTATCGTTAGTGGAAATACGGAAACCAAAGCTGTCGCCAGCTAGGACGTTAAACGTCGATGTCCCGTTTTGGACAACATCTCCCTCATCATTAGTTACTTGGGTGAAGCTGCCGTTGAGCAGATATCCGAAGGGATCGGAAAAAGGCCCATCACTATCATTAGTCGAATAGTTCCAATTAAACGTCACCGTCCCAGCCGCAGCCGCAGTGGTGGTGTAGTTTGTGGTTCCAGAAATGACAGAATCATTGTTCCCCCCAGTCAGGCTAATGGACGCGGGAGCGCCGCCGGTATTGACGAACCCGTCGGCATTACTATTGGCAAATGTCCAGTTAATGGGAGCGTAGGGAGTTTGGAAACCAAACACTGTTGCGGCACTAGCACCAGAAGCAGCGGCTAGGGTGAGGCCAACAGTAGTGACAGTCATTGCGGTCTATGACCGCAATGACTCGAATAATTTTGGCGATTTGGTGGCCATGGCCCTAAAAATAAATTAAATTACAGCCCAACTGTACAATCGGTCAAAATATTTTTCAAGAAGATTTGTATAGAAATATTCAATCCTATTTATAGAAATAAGCAAATGGTTGGTTCTCTTATTCTTTGTGTGATAAGGGACTTGCGCTTTGATAATGTACCTTTTGGGCGAACGCAGTTCGCCCCTACATTGTGGACAAAATCCGTTACTGTAGGGGCGCAATGCTTGCGCCCTCCGAGCGCTCAGGTTTGCTGATCACCCTAAGTAGGGGGAGAGCCTTCGAGAACCCCCGCAGCTAAGGGACTTGCGCTTTGATAATATGCCATCTGGCTGGTCTGATTCTTCTACAGAGTGATTTTCTGGCTGGGATATTATTCCCACGCAAGTCCCTAAGTTCAATTTATATAGTAGCGATCGATCTTTGTGTCCTTTGTGTCTGGAGTGGTTCTTTCCACTCATTCGCTCGCAAATCTACTCAAATCTGGCGCTGCTGATTTTTTATCTCAGTTTGAAGAGGGGCTGAAAACTGGCGCAATGTGGACACCGATCGAAAGACTAAGCTAAACTGGTAATGACTATGTATTAGGGCGGAGGTCAACGGATACAACTATGGACAATTTGGAGGTAAAACAAAAACCGATCCGGTGTTTAGAAGATGCGATCGAAAGGTGTCAAACTTTAGGAATGCGGGTTAGTCGTCAGCGTCGCTATATTTTAGAATTGCTGTGGCAAGCGCAGGAACACCTATCAGCGAGAGAAATTTATGATCGTCTCAATCTGCAAGGAAAGAACATCGGTCATACCTCAGTGTACCAAAACCTAGAAGCCCTATCGGGTCAAGGCATTATCGAATCTGTGGAACGCTGGGACGGCAGACTCTACGGCAACATCAGCGATTCCCACAGTCACGTCAATTGTCTGGACAGTCAAGAAATCATCGATGTGCATATCCAACTTCCCCCGGAATTAATTAAACAGATTGAGGCATCGACGGGGGTAAAAATTACCGATTATCGCATCGATTTCTATGGCTATAAACAAAACAAATGAGCCAGATAACTGTATAATTAGCCCTGTGAATAGTATCCGTTGACAGGCTGCAACTCTTGTGATCGATCGCCCTCTCACCTTAATTATCATCGATAATGACCCGATTTTCCGCTTGGGTCTGGTGCAGGCCTTGTCGCGGATAGAAAATATTAGTATCGTCACCGAAGGGGATTTAGAAACAATTTTCGCTTTGACTCTGAATCCCTCCCCCGAAATTATTATTATCGATCCTCTCTTTGATTGGTCCTACTGTGAAATTCTCCACTCTCGCTATCCCGAAAGTAAAATTGTTTTATTAACCTTTCCTCTCGATTCCAGACAGCAACTAATCGCCAGAGAATTAGGCATCGCCGGTTATATTCCCAAAGGCACAAACCTAGAGCAATTTATCACTATTTTAGGGCAAATTTCCCGAGATGAATCCCCGGATGTTGCCCCTTCTGCTCTCACCATTGCTACTCGTCCAAGTTTAGCCCCTAGCCATTGGTTAATCGCTGCCGGAAGAACGGGATTAAATCGCATCGAAAGTGAATTACATTTAATTGATCTCCATCTCAATCAACAGTCTTTATCCGGCTTTGATCGCTTTTATTGGCAGGGGAGAAAACGAGAACTTTTAGCAGCCCTATGGCTAGTGAGAAAACTAATTCCCCTGGAAGGGAGCTATTACAATTCAGCTTCAGTCACACCCCCGGTAATAATTAACAATATCGATCGGGAATTACCAATTTTAAGCCGCGAGCGTCCCCTCTGTGTTTCGGCAGTTTTTGAGTCCACTTTAGCGGTCATTCGCTCCCCTTTAATTAATAGAACCAAGATTAGTTTTGAAATCGATGTTTTACAGGATAATCGGCAACGGGAATTATTGTATTTAGTTCTCGATGAAATTCGCAAAAATGTCGATGAAATGAGATATTTACAGATTAGCAGCGGGGAATTAACCAGTCGTTTAAATCTGATTATTTACGATATCTGGGAGAAAGTTACGCGTAAATTTTTAGAAATTAATGCCTCAATTTCTGACGAAATTAGTAAAGGCAGACTTAACGAAATTATTCTGGAAGAAAGAGAGGCAATTCAAACAGAAATCCTCAATAAAATTCCTTTTACTCTTGACTTATTTTCCTATTTATTGTACGAAAATAGTTTAAATATTGACGGGGTAGAATACCGGGCTAATGCTCCTGAAACTATCGCCAGAGCCGAAATTCTGCTGCAAAATCTCATTCATAATCTTGCCAATGCAGTGACAGTAATTATTCTCAATAACTTCTCGGAATCGGAAAGAATCAAACAAAAACTTTACCGTTCAGAATTTCTCATCGCCAGAAAATTAGCTAAAATCCGCAATGAATTATCTTGGAAATACCGACGGCAACAATATTGGCAAGAACCTAAAGATATCTTTGAAAGTCAATATCAATTATTTCACTATAGCGAGGGACAAATCAAATCTTTAGCCATTTATTCCCCCCGACAGGAAGAATTAAACAGTTTAACAGGCATACCCTGGTTAGTTTCGATCGCCTTAGAATTAAGAGACTCTTTATCTCCTCGTTTACGCGCTTTTTTTCGGGTGGTGGGTAAGGGAGTAGTCTATATCCTTATCCAAGTTATCGGTCGCGGTATTGGTTTAGTAGTTCGCGGGGTTTTACAGGGAGTCGGTAACACTTGGCAGGAAGTCAAAGGTAAAAAGGAATTATGAATTATGAATTATGAATTATGAATTATGACTGATAACTGATAACTGAAGTGACCCTAACTTTTACAATTCCTTGTCAAAACTGTATTTATCGCGAATTTGTCCGACAAAAAACTGTCCTTTCGATGGTGCGGACTGAAAATCTTTATATACTGCCAAAGGTAGATCATGATAAAGATAGATACCACCGTGATTAAATTCCACTTTCAGAATTTTTTTTTCCTCATCGTAGTCAAAAGATTTAATCGCTGTACTTTGACTTTTTAATAAGGGGAAAGCAATCACATCGCGAATACTGGCAGAATCGGTTAATAACATGATCAGGCGATCGATGCCAATTCCTAAGCCTCCCGTGGGGGGCATTCCGTATTCTAAAGCGGTTAAAAAGTCCTCATCAACTCCCTGCGCTTCTAAGTCTCCGGCCGCTTTTTTGAGTGCCTGTGCTTCCAGTCTTTGCCGTTGATCGATGGGATCGGTTAACTCAGAAAAACTATTAGCTAATTCCCGTCCAACCACATATAATTCAAATCTTTCTACGAGGTCAGTTTTTGAGCGATGGGGTTTAGCTAAAGGGGAAATTTCCACGGGAAAATCTAGCACAAAAGTGGGCTGTATTAGGGTTTCTTCGACTTTTTGTTCAAAAGCTTCATTTAGGAGCTTACCGATGGTTTTACAGTCCTCTGGAACGCCAATGCCGGCATTTTCTGCGGCAATACGAGCCGACTCGAAATCCTCAAAACTATTCAAGTCAACCCCGGTTATTTCTTGGACTAATTCGTGCATAGTCACTCGTCGCCAAGGAGGAGTTAGGTCAATTTCCGTGTCTTGATAGGTAATTTTCAGCGTACCTAAAACATCTTGTGCGGCATTAACAATAATGTTTTCGGTTAACTCCATCATGTCATAATAATCGGCGTAGGCCTGATAGATTTCGATGGAAGTAAACTCGGGGTTATGTTTAGTAGAAACCCCTTCATTGCGAAAAATTCTGCCTAACTCGAAGACTTTTTCAAAACCCCCGACTATCAATCTTTTTAGATGTAATTCGGTGGCAATGCGGAGATATAACTCCATCTCCAGCGTATTATGATAGGTGATAAACGGTCTAGCATCGGCTCCTCCCGCTTCACTTTGTAGCACGGGAGTTTCAATTTCAATAAAACCTTCTTGGTCTAAATATCTGCGAATGGCAGCGGTAATTTGGGCGCGACGGCGAAAAGTTTGTCGCACTTCGGGATTAACAATTAAATCCACATATCTTTGTCGATAACGCTTTTCTACATCGGTTAAACCGTGCCATTTATCCGGGAGAGGTAAGAGGGATTTGGTGAGAATTTCGTACTGGTTTACATAGATAGATAATTCTCCGCGTTCTGTGCGTTTAATTGTGCCTTTTGCCCCTAAAATATCGCCCGTATCGGTTAGTTTAATCACCGTGTTAAAGGCATTCGGCACGGCGGCCATGGTTTCACTAATGCGTTTTTTATCGAGGTATAATTGAATCGTTCCCGTTTCATCTTGCAGGTTAAAAAAGGCTAGTTTACCCATAATTCTTCGGGCAATAATCCGACCAGCAATGGCCACTTCGGTGCTAATTTCTTCCCCCGGTGCTAAGTCAGCGTACTGCTCTTGTAATTGTTGAGCGTGAGCGGTAGATTTCCACTGATAAGCGTAGGGATTTAAGCCAGCTTTTTGCAATCCTGCCACTTTTTCTAAACGAGCGGCCCGGATTTCTTCGAGGGTAGAGGAGGGTTGATTTTCAGGATTTTGTGCTTGAGATGCCATCGTTTTCTAAGAGGAACAATTCTGGGAAATTTTTAGGTGTTGGGGATTTCAGTTATCAGTGATCAGTTATCAGATGTGAGTTATCAGTTTACTGCTCACTGAAAAATTATCGTCCCATTTCTCGCTTTAATTTTTTCAATTCTTCTTCCATTTCCCATTCTTTAAATTTTAGATCGAGATTATCGTAGTTCGAGGGCTGATAGTCCGATTCTTGGGGTTGATCCCAAAAAGTGGTTTCCCAGTCACGCGACTGATTTTTAGGGGCTTTTTCGGCTTTAATTTGCACTTCTTGACGACGTTGTTGGATCTGTTGCAGTAACTCTTGGGATTGAGTCAGACGTTTTTTCACCCCTTCCATCCGTCCCCAAAGTTGATTACCCTGACGAAATAGGGCTGCCTCGCGTTCACTAGCAGCCTTAAGCAAGTCCTGCCGTCCAGCGGCCTTAGCCTTATCAATTCTAGCGTGCCAAGTTTGGATATCTTGGGCAGTGGCCAAAATTTGCTGTTCGAGACGTTGACGCTCATTTTCTAGGGCGGTAATCAGTTTAGCAGTATCGCGCTCCTGTTCGCGCAGTTGTTCTACCAGCGCCTGTAATTCTAATTGGGGATGACTTCTGAGAAATTCTTCCAGTTGGGTTTCAAGAAAGCGACTGACATCATCAAATAGATTGCCCATCTGTGCAGTATCCTAAATTTTCAATTAAAGTCTAGGAGCGATTTTAATCCCCCTCTTTTTAGCATAGGCTAGATCAACCCTAGATTTAAATATATTTGGGAAAAGTAGTACAAAAATGTTATTCGGCCGCAGGTTAGGCAGGGGGAAACCAGTATGATAAAACTAAGTAGCTGGTTATAATTAAATTAAAAATGGATTTTAGGTTCGATCCCCCCTTCCCCCCTTGATAAGGGGGGTGCCGATCCCCCCTTAGTCCCCCCTTAATAAGGGGGGCATCTGATAATTTTTAACTCCTACCTACTTAGAGTGATATTTCCTGAAACCCTCTTAATTGTTTGACTTAAGTGACAACTTCACCAGCTTGGACAGAACGCATCGGTTATCAACGGGATTGGGTGTGGCGCGGTTGGCAAATTCGTTATAGTTTTATGCCGGCAAAAAACCCCCAAGATGTCGATAATCCCCCTTTAATTTTACTGCATGGATTTGGAGCGGCGATCGAACATTGGCGCCATAATATTCCTATTCTCAGCCAAAATCATCGAGTTTACGCGGTAGATTTATTAGGTTTTGGTGGTTCGCGCAAAGTGCAGGTTCCCTATACCGTTAATCTCTGGGTGGAACAAATACACGATTTCTGGCAAACTTTTATCAATAGACCGGTGGTATTAGTGGGAAATTCGATCGGTTCTTTAGTTAGTATGGCCCTAGGGGGTAAATACCCGGAAATGGTAGCCGGATTAGTTATGCTCAGTTTACCCGATGTCAGCCGTCGGCGGGAAATGATCGCCGATTGGTTATTAAATATCGTCACTCCCATCGAAAACTTTTTCACTTCTCCTTGGCTATTAAAACCGATTTTTTACTATCTGCGTCGTCCGCAAGTCTTGAAAAAATGGACAGGAATCGCCTACGAAGACAAGAAAGCAGTCAGCGAGGAATTAGTACAAATTATCGCCGCCCCAACCCTAGATGAGGGGGCAGCGGAGGCCTTTATTTCCCTAGCACAAGCTGTCAATCATCCCGAATATTGTCCACCAGCAAAGTTAATTTTACCACGCTTAGAAATCCCGATTTTATTGTGTTGGGGCAAGCAAGATCGCATGGTTCCCGTCCAGTTAGCGCAGGGTTTTGTCTCCCTTAATCCTAGGATTAAATATGTAGAATTTGACCGGGCCGGTCATTGTTTACAGGATGAATGTCCTGACCGTTTTAACCCAATTTTATTAGAGTGGCTAGAATCTGTTCCTGTTCTTTGAGAGAATAGGGAGAGTGATTGTTGGTCATAGTCCTATGCAAACCTTGGAATCGACGCTCAACCCCCCCACAACTGCCTCCGAATTTGACACCACGATTCACCGACGCAAAACCCGTCCCGTCCGGGTAGGTAGCGTTACCATCGGTGGTGGTCATCCCGTGGTCGTGCAGTCGATGATTAACGAGGATACCCTTGATATAGATGGTTCCGTGGCCGGTATCCGTCGCCTCCATGAAATCGGCTGTGAAATTGTCCGCGTCACCGTGCCGAGTCTGTCCCACGCCACCGCTTTAGCTAAAATTAGGGAAAAACTGCTCGCCACCTATCAACCCGTGCCGTTAGTAGCCGATGTACATCACAACGGCATGAAAATCGCCCTAGAAGTGGCCAAGCACGTCGATAAAGTGCGGATTAACCCCGGTTTGTACGTTTTCGAGAAACCGAAAGCCGACCGCAGCGAGTACAGTCAAGCAGAATTTGATGAAATTGGCGAAAAAATTGCCGAAACCCTGAAACCTTTAGTGATTTCTCTGCGAGATCAAGGTAAAGCGATGCGAATCGGCGTTAACCACGGTTCTCTGGCCGAAAGAATGCTCTTTACCTACGGCGACACCCCCGAAGGAATGGTACAGTCGGCTTTAGAATTTATCCGCATCTGCGAATCCCTCGATTTTCGCAATCTGGTGGTTTCCCTGAAAGCTTCCCGCGTGCCGGTGATGGTGGCCGCCTATCGTCTCATGGTTAAGCGCATGGACGAGTTAGGTATGGATTATCCCCTACATTTGGGGGTTACTGAGGCAGGAGATGGGGAATACGGACGAATTAAATCCACTGCCGGGATTGCCACTCTCTTAGCAGACGGTATTGGTGATACGATTCGCGTTTCTCTGACGGAAGCTCCCGAAAAGGAAATTCCCGTCTGTTACAGCATTCTCCAGGCCCTGGGACTGCGGAAAACTATGGTCGAATACGTTGCCTGTCCTTCCTGTGGTCGCACTCTTTTTAATTTAGAAGATGTCCTGCAGCAAGTGCGCGCAGCGACTCAACACCTCACCGGACTCGATATCGCCGTTATGGGTTGTATTGTCAATGGACCGGGAGAAATGGCCGACGCAGACTATGGTTATGTGGGGAAACAGGCCGGTTATATCTCCCTTTATCGCGGTCGCGAGGAAATTAAACGGGTCCCCGAGAGTGAAGGTGTCAGCGAGTTGATTAATTTAATTAAAGCCGATGGCCGTTGGGTAGAACCTTAATTAGGGTTTGCTGAAAAGTTTTTCGGTGGTGGCAGGGTGTGGGGTGTGGGGTGTGGGGTTTTACCCATTTTCAGGGAGTCAATTATCTAATTTTTAGGGAAAAAGTACCTGAATTTTCCCCCCAATCACTCCAATCGCTGGCACTTTTTGATTTCAAAAAAGCCTAAAGATATTATCCAACAAGGTTTTTAGATTTATTCAGCCAACCCTAATTAGTTTTACCAGTAGGGGTTGACATCGATTCAACCCCCGATCATCGGCGAGGATTTGTTACAATAGAAAGCTTGCTAGAAATTGCCGCCCCAGAGAGTTCATGCTACCTACACGCGATTGTGTTCGTCAAACCCCCGCTTACACTCCGGGAGAACAGCCCCAAACTGCGGGATTTACCAAACTTAACACCAATGAGAATCCCTATCCCCCACCGGCGGAAATTTTTGCCCACCTGCCAGAGCAATTAGAGAAAGTCCGACTCTATCCCGATCCTATCTCCAAAGAGTTACGGCAAACGGCGGCGGAATTATACGGCATAGCAGCCGATCAGATAATCGCGGGTAATGGCTCCGATGATATCCTCAATATCGCCCTGCGAACTTTTGTTAACCCTGGCGAAAGTGTCGCTTTTTTAGATTTAACCTATTCCCTTTACGAGACAATTGCTCGGGTACACGGGGCAAATATTATCCAATTTCCCACTAATGATAAATTTGCATTAGCAGGACCGATTATTTGTCCGGAAGCTAAATTAATTTTTCTGGCTTCTCCTAATCCTCCCCTCGGTAAACATCTTGAGCGCGACTATTTAGAAGCAACCTGTGCTAATGCCTCGGGATTGGTATTAATTGATGAAGCTTATGTGGATTTTAGTGATGACAATCATCTCGATTTTCTCTCCCGTTACGATAATGTCATCATTAGTCGCACTATGTCGAAAAGTTATAGTTTAGCGGGGTTAAGAGTCGGTTTCGGTTTTGCTTCCAGGGCAATTATTGAACAGATGGATAAGGTGCGTGATTCCTATAATTTAGATCGCATCGCTCAAACTTTAGCCACAGCAGCTTTAAAACAAAATAATTATTTTGAGCAAGTTTGGCAAAAAGTCCGTCAAACCCGCGGCCGTTTAATTACTTCTCTGCGCGAGTTGGGATTCACTGTTTTTGACTCGGAAGCTAATTTTATCCTCGCTTCTCCCCCCCAGATTAGTGCCAGTGAGTTATATAATCAACTCAAAGAGCGTCAGATATTAGTGCGATATTTTAAACATCCTCGCATTCAGAATTATGTACGGATTTCTATCGGCACTGATGGGGAAATTGATCGCCTTTTATCTGCTATTCAAGAGATTATGGGAACAAATTAATCTCTATTTTCGTCAAGATTTTATTAACACTTTAACCCCTAATAACTTCTCAAAAAAAGCTAGATTGATCGGAACAAAGCAGCGACAAACAAGGGTCTAATGGCCTGTCGTTTCTCCCGATTACTAGCCTTGGCTATCAAGATTATTAGTCCGAAAAAAGGACTAAATACTAGCGCACAAATTTTTGAACTTATGCAATTTTATCCCCAAGGAATCACAGTTCAAGAATTGAGTGAGCGCTTAAATCGTCCCGTTTCTATGCTCAATCTTTGTCTAAAATCTTTGGTCGCTTCTAAAAAAGTCGTGGCCAGAAAAAATCATAATCAGTGGGTTTATACTAGACCTATTGTAAAAATCAAAAACTGTTGTTAGGGTTAGGAGTCGGTCGTCAGGAGTCAGGAGATAGGAGATTATTTTATTTATTCTCCCCACACCCCACACCCCACACCCTGTCCCCACGAAAAACTTTTTCAGCAGACCCTAATTATTACCCCTATTGCTGAATAACTATTTTAGGCTGTAGGTAGTATTCATCTTCTGCGACAACTATCTCACCAATGCCGAGAAATTGAGCCTCTAAAGACTCCACGGCAACCAGAGAACCGATTATAACATTTGCATCGGTTAGATTAATTTTTCTGCCGTGAAACCAATCGATAACTCTCTCTGGTGTGAAAGAAATCCAGTCTAGATGTGCCAAGGCCATGCGAGGCGAAATTAAACCCTCAGAATTAGCCATTAAAGCTTCCAGATTAATACTATCGGCTAATTGAAAACCACAGCTTTCCGTGCGAGTTAAACTGGCTAAAGTGCCACCCACAGCTAACACCTTGCCCAAATCTCTGGCCAGGGAACGGATATAAGTCCCCGATCCACAGTGAATATCTAGCTCTATCTGCGGAAATTCCCCCTCTAACCAGCCTAAAACCGTAATTTGGTCAATTTTGACCTGACGAGGCTCCACTGCGATTATTTCCCCTTTGCGAGCCAATTCGTAGAGACGGCGACCATCCTTGTGAATAGCACTATACATCGGCGGAATCTGGGCAATATTGCCAATAAATTCCGCTAAATGAGGCTTAACTGCCTCTAAAGTTAAATCGGCACAGGGACAAGTAGCGATCGCTTTTCCCGTAATATCATCGGTATCGGTGCTGAGTCCTAACTGGATTTTTGCCCGATAAGCCTTATTTTCAGGTAAATAGGGCAGTAATCGGGTAGCAGCCCCGACGGCGATCGGTAAAACTCCCGTAGCCATAGGATCTAAAGTTCCCCCATGGCCGACTCGTTTTGTCTTAAGAATTTTTCGGACTTTGGCCACACAATCATGAGAAGTCCAATCGGGGGGTTTATTGAGATTTAAAAAGCCAAACATTATAAATTATGAATTATGAATTATGAATTATGAATTATGAAGTGGGGTGGTGGGGTGATGGGGAGAATAGATAAAAGCAATCTCCTCAATTCTGAATACTGAATACTGAATACTGACGGCTGATATCTAAAAATCTGACGTATTAAGTAGGGAGGCGCAATTATTTATAGGATGGGTTAGCGGTAGCGTAACATAATCGGGCGTTGGGCTTCATGCTGAAAATAGTTAAAACCCTACACCCTACACCCCACACCCTGCCCCCACCGAAAACCTTTTTGCCGCAAACCCTACTTATATAATTGCATAACTTCGCTTAAAGGTAAACGGGAACGAACACCGATAGAAAGGTCAGAAAAATGACCAAGATCATAATGATCAACAGCAGCGCGAGCAATCATAGCGGCGTTATCGGTACAGAGTTTAAGCGGCGGAAAATAGACGGTTAAATGATGATTTTTGGCGGCAGTTTCCAGATGATTTCTTAAGGCACTATTAGCCGCCACTCCTCCCCCGATCGCAATAGTTTTTAAGCCATAATCTAAGGCACAATTGATTGTCCTACGGGTTAAACTTCTGGCTACCGTATCTTGAAAACTAGCGGCTATATCAGCTACAGGTAAATTATCTGGCTCGAATTTCTCTACTAAGCGCAAAACAGCAGTTTTTAAACCGCTAAAACTGGAATCGTAGGCATGAAAACCGCCGGTTGGTAAAGATATTTTACCCTCAGGCAAGGGAAAAGCTTGGGGATTACCATCTTTAGCCATGCGATCGATTATCGGACCACCAGGATAACTTAAGTTTAATAATCGTGCCACTTTATCAAAAGCTTCTCCGGCTGCATCATCTCTAGTGGTTCCTAATTGTTGATATTTACCGCAGGCCTGCACATGGATTAAACTGGTATGACCCCCGGAGACTAAAAGAGATAAAAAAGGAGGTTTAAGATTGGGTTCAGCGAGATAGGAAGCATAGATATGACCTTCGAGATGATGAATGCCGATAAAGGGTTTATCGTGGACAATAGCCAGGGTTTTGGCCGCCGTCATTCCCACCATTAAAGCACCTACTAAACCGGGGGCAACTGTGGCGGCTATTCCATCAATTTCTGACCAATTTAACCCCGTTTCTTGCCAAGCTTTTTCTAGACAAAAATTAATGGTTTCTAGGTGTTGTCGCGAGGCCATTTCCGGCACAACACCGCCATAGAGACGATGGAGATCAATTTGAGAAAAAACCACACTACTCAACACCTGGTTATTGTTAACAATAGCCACAGCAGTTTCATCGCAACTGGTTTCGATCGCTAAGATAATTGTCATGATTTAATCAGTAAATCGTCAGACACCCCCCTTATTAAGGGGGGATTAAGGGGGGATCCATCTTTAATTTAATTATAACCACTTACTTAATTTTGCTTAGGTACTTAATTAAAATTATAGTTCAACAATTTCCATAGCCACCACCGCCGGGGGTTTCAATAATAAAAATATCACCAAGGTTCATTTCTACAGTCGCAGTACCGGGCAATTCTTCGATAGTTCCATCGTTTCTTTCCACGGCATTACGTCCTATTTTACCAGCTTTTCCTCCCGCTAGTCCAAAGGGGGGAATCTGGCGATTACCCGATAAAATATTAGCAGTCATGGACTCTTGAAATTTAATTCTTCTAATCACACCATCACCTCCAGAATATTGTCCCCTGCCGCCACTATCGTGGCGAATGCTAAAACTTTCTACTAACACAGGATAGCGCATTTCTAATACTTCCGGATCGGTGAGACGGGAATTAGTCATCTGGGTTTGTACGGCAGCGGTTCCCGCAAAATTTGCCCCCGCACCAGAACCGCCGCAAATAGTCTCATAATATTGATATTCTTGATTGCCAAAAGTGAAATTATTCATCGTCCCTTGGCTGGCTGCTTGAATGCCTAAAGCGCCGTATAAAGCATTAACTATTGCCTGGGAAGTTTCTACATTTCCTGCTACTACGGCCGCTGGATAAACGGGATTAAGAAAACAGCCAGATGGGATAATTAAATGGAGGGGTTTGAAACAGCCAGCATTTAAAGGAATTGCCTCCTCCACAAGGGTACGAAAAACGTATAAAACCGCCGCTCTTGTCACTGCTAGGGGTGCATTAAAATTATTATTTAACTGGTCAGATGTGCCAGTAAAATCGATGGTTGCTTGACAATTTTCAATATCTATGGTAATTCTGACCTTGATGACAGCACCGTTATCTAGATAATAAGTAAATTCGCCATCTTTTAAGACAGATATAGCTTTTCTAACTGCTAATTCGGCATTATCTTGAACGAACTGTTGATAGGCTTTAACCATAGCTAATCCGTAGCGATCAACCATATTATGTAATTCTCTTTCCCCCTTGGCATTAGCGGCTATTTGTGCTTGAAAATCGGCAATATTTTGGGCGATATTGCGTGCAGGAAAAGGACTATTAGTTAAGTGATTAATTAATTCTTGTTCCCGAAACTGGCCCGCCGCTACCAGCAAAAAGTTATCGAATAAAATTCCTTCTTCGCTAATATGGACAGAGTGGGGAGGCATAGAACCGGGGGTAATGCCACCGATATCAGCTTGATGTCCCCGGGAGGCAAGATAAAATAATATTTCCTGATTTTGGCGGTCAAAAATAGGACTAATTACTGTGACATCCGGCAGGTGAGTACCGCCATTATAAGGATTATTAGCTAGATAAACATTCCCCGGACGAATCGTCTCACCTTTATCCTGAATTAAGCTTTTAACGCTATCGGCCATGGAGCCTAAATGGACGGGAATATGAGGAGCATTAGCGATTAAATTTCCCACCTCATCAAAAATAGCACAGGAGAAGTCTAGGCGCTCTTTAATATTGACACTTGCTGCCGTATTTTGGAGAGTAATCCCCATTTCTTCGGCAATAAATTGATAGAGATTTTTAAAGATTTCTAAATAAATAGGATCGGCAACGGTAGTTATTTCTGAGCGGTGAGAATTGAGAGGGGACATAGGAAAGTCAGTTATCAGTTATCAGTTATCAGTTAGCTGTCTCTTGTCTTTTTTGGCTCTACCGAACCTGTCATGTAAAACTATCAACAATTCGTGCTTGTAAAGCTTGTATACTAAGGCTTTGAGTTTTTGTTAAATTGATATTTATCAACTTTAGAGCATTGCTGAGAACCTCTTTTTTATCCTCCTCTGTCGGAGTGGCTCTCTTATTCTTTGTGTGATCAGTTTAACTTGCATAGGAGCGATCTTTGTGTCCTTTGTGTCTCTGTGGTTCATTCCACTTGCTCGCCAGACTATATCTTAGAACACATTTTACCCACCAAACCCAAGAGAGCCTGGGAACCTCCTGTCTCCTCACCCAAGAGAAGATTTTTGATTTTTGCAGGAGAGCCACTGATAGGGGCTGACTGAGATATAATCGCAGTCAGTACCAGAGGGTGAATTATGGATAAAACCAGCTTGATCGATAAAGTGAAACAAATGGCTAATAAACGCGATTATTTACTGCAATTGCGCGATAAACCCGACATTGGGGGACTGAGATTAGATGTTAATCAAGCTCTTGAGGAGTTGGATGAATTACTCGATGAGTTTCAAGCAACTTTTCCTGAAGAAAAACTTAGTTAACTATCCGACTCGATGGAATTGAGATTTGTCCGATTGTGCTAATTTTCCCAAGTCATCGATCGCTTTGATCATATCTTGGGAAGATATATCTTTAGAGCAGTATAGATCAAAGGCTGTAGTTTGATTATTTTTTTCCATTGGAAGATTTGCCAAGGAACTATAGGCGATAATGCGGACATGGGGGTCGAATTGTTTGATATGAATAGCGGCGCTGTGTCCATCTAAGACAGGCATCCGTACATCTAAAATAATTACATCCGGTTGACAACTTTTCGCCAAGTCGATCGCCTGTTGACCATTAACCGCAATTCCCACCACCTGACAATGCGGCTGCTGGGAAATTAAAGTCTTGAGTCCTAAACAAGTTAGATCGTGATCGTCGGCAATCAAGACTTTAATTAGGTCTATCGGCTTCATGATTATTTTCCTTTCCCTAGAGGTCTCACTTGTTATCATTGTAGAGCCTGTTGATCTTTTGGACTTAACTTCACGACACTTCCCATCACCCCATCACCCATCTCCCCAATTCATAATTTATAATTCCCCCACTCTCTTCTCTCTTTGCTCTTCTCCCTTCTCCCCAACTCCCACTCTGCAATAACTACTGGCAGCCAGAAATACGTTCGTTTATATCACACTTTGTGCTTTTTGTCAAAAAAACTTTTTCTTTGCAATAAAACTACACAAAAAAAAGATCGTCGTTGTCGGTGAAATTGACTAATTTACCCGTTTTAATTAGGATCACCTTGTAGGTGTGGCAAGGGTTTCAACCATTGCTGCCCAAAAAAGCACAAAGTAACCCACCATGAAATTATATCAAATCGCTGTAACCATTACAACATCGTTGTTAAATAAAAATCTTTCTCAATTAATTCTTAAGAATTTGTAAATATTGCGGAATGTTAATTTAAATATTCTCAAGCTGTTGGAGTCAATAGATAATTTTTGCTTATCTTTGTCGGAAAATAGAACTCCTGTAAAAATCCAACATCTACCATTGGGCTAGAATTCTCCGAGTCAGGAGATTATTTTTATTTATTCTTCCCACTTCATAATTCATAATTCATAATTCCCCTTCTCCCCCACTGTTTACTTAAAACCCCCCACTGATCACTGATCACTGAAAAAAGCCTAACTTTGGGCAAAAATCTGGTTTGTGTCCCCTCTTAGCGGTAAAATTTCTACATCTGGACCGTCGAAAAGTATAAGTTTTGTAAAGTAAAATTAAGAAGGGAGACAAATTTAAGATAACCAACTTATGGAAGTAACTTTTACCGCTGCCGAATCCCTAGAAATTGTTGTTGCTGAACAAACCATCCCGATTCAGCATTATCTGCGCCAACCGCAAAGATTAGTACAGGCTATCGTTGAGACTAGCTTAACAGAACACTTGTCTGAGAATAGGTTTCGCCTAAAAATGCGTCCCCTAAACTTCTTGAATATGTACTATTTTCAGCCCACGGTTATTCTTAATGTCTGGGCCACCTCTGAGGGGACGATATTTTTGCAATCAGAAGACTGTCAGATCAAAGGTATTGATTATATCAACGATCGCTTTAGCCTCAATGTTAAAGGCAAACTCGCTCCTGTGGAAAAAAATAATCAAACCTATCTAGCGGGGAAAGCCAATCTTGAGGTGAAAGTCGCCCTACCACCGCCATTATGGTTAACCCCGCGTCCGTTGTTAGAAATCACTGGCAATAGTCTCTTAAAAGGGGTTTTATTGCGGATTAAACAGCGTTTAATGAGTCAATTGTTGCAAGATTACCAACAATGGGCTAAACAGGACATTATTGCCCAAAATTACCCCGAAACCATTCTCGATCTCTCCCTTAGTTAAATAAAAATATGAGTTGGACAAAAGTATTATCTGTAGATTCCCTTGCCCCCGGCGCCCGTCAAGTGGTAAAAGTGGGGGAAAATTCCATTCTGTTGATTAACAATAACGGTCAATTCCACGCCGTCGGTAATCGTTGTCCTCATTTAAAATTATCGATGACGAAGGGCAAAATTAGCGAGGACGGCGCGATCGTTTGTCCCTGGCATCGTAGTTCTTTTGATCTCTGTACTGGTGCTGTCAAAGACTGGATTACCTGGCCCCCAGTGGTTAACAAAGCGATGGCGGCAGTTTCTCAACCCCAAGCTTTACCCGTTTATCCCCTTCGCATCGAAGACGGCAGCATCTGGATAGACGCATAACCGCTCACCGAGGGGGGGTTTTGGGCAACCTAAAGAGCAGTTGCTTTAACCGACAATGGGTTAATCTTTGAGAATGCCAAACCCTACCGCGCTCCCTTCCATAAAAACCCAGTTATGGACTGTTCCCCCCCTCCGCTCTCATAGTAGGTTGATTCAAGGTAGGGTTGATTCATGAATCAACCCTACCCCGCTCCGGTGATCCCCACTCTCCTCTATATTTTTTAAACAGGATTTTAGTATAAAATCCCGTCATGTCAGCCTAGGAGCGGAAGGCTTTGCAGTAGAAATAAGAAGCCAGAGCTTATTTAATACAAGTGTTTGCCTATTTTAGCCAACCCTAATTAGGGTTGGCTGAATAAATCTAAAAACCTTGTTGGATAATATTTTTAGACTTTTTTTCCCTCAAAAAGTGCCGACCATTGGAGGGATCGGGGGTAAAATTCAGGGACTTTTTCCCTGAAAATTAGGTAATTGACCACCTGAAAATGGGTAAAACCCCACACCCCACACCCCACACCCTACCCCCACCAACAAACTTTTTCAGTAAACCCTAATTATTAACCCTAATTGGTTCCGTTTAAAAGTTGAGAACGAAGCAAATCGATCGCATCTAAATAACTTGGCATTGGTTCATCACCTAACAGACAAGCACTGCGATCGACGCTAATCATATCATCACCCCAAAACACTTGACCGAGAGGAATAGATTTTCCTCGATCCGGTCGCCAATTACTACTAAAATATTTAAGATTAGCGTCCACCACTGCCCCATCAAAAAGATGACCGATACAAAAATAAACATCCTGTAAAATTAGCGGTACGGAGGGGCGATGTAATTGCCCTCGCGAGTTGGGACTACGCGCTTTATAATGACTACGGGGAAAGAGTCCATACAGATTTTTTAAAGAAGCAGAAATCAAGGGTTTATCCTTTAAATGGGTGCGTTTTAAGGTTCCAATTGTGATCCGACAATCCACTTCTTCGATAATTTTAGGGGCAAACATCGAGGGAAACCGGACAGGAAAAGGGGAAAGATTCGGATATTCTTGCTGGGTTAAACTATCAGCATCAAGAATAGTTATTCCAGGATCGAGAATAGATTTTACCCCCAAAATATCGATAATTTCTCTCAAAGAAATAGCAGAACAAACTCCCTCTAATAAGATGATTTCTGCCCCTGGATTTACCCCCCTCAATCCCCTCAAAACTTGACTTAATACCGGCAGACTAACCGTTACTGGTGGTGGCACAGGATAACCTAAATTAGGTTTAATTAAAATACGTTTAGCTGTGATAGCTGCCGGGGGAGGTTGATAAACAAAATCCGCCATAGCTGAATTTTTTACCCCGGCAGTAATTGAGTATTGGGTAATCATAGAAAAGAAAATAAATTAATGGGAATTGGCCAGATCATTTAGGGAATTTACCTGCTGTAAAGCTTGCCAGATTAGCCCAGAATCGGCCCCAGGAAAATGGCTATTTTCACTAATATAACGCTTCCAGGCTTTAGTTCCGGGCTGACCAGCAAAAAGCTGTAAAAGATGTTTGCTGATCTGGTGTAATTTATAACCTTTACTCACCCATTCATCGATGTAGGAAAGCATTTTTTTGATTACTTCTTCCCGGGTAGGAGGAGTAACCGATTCCCCATAAAAATCTCGATCGACTGTGGCAAATAAATAGGGATTATCGTAGGCTGCCCGACCGATCATGACCGCATCTACTAATTGTAAATGTTGTCTAGCCTGTTCTAAATTAATGATACCGCCGTTAATTTCAATAAACAAATGGGGAAACTGATTTTTTAGGCGATAAACATCATCGTAACGTAAGGGGGGAACGGTGCGATTTTCCTTGGGACTTAATCCCTGTAACCAAGCTTTACGCGCATGGATGGTAAAACGTTGACAACCCGCATCCGCAACAATACGGACAAAATTCGCCATATTTTCGTAACTATCCTGATCATCAATGCCAATTCTCTGTTTTACAGTCACGGGAATCGATACAGCTTGATTCATTGCCGATATTCCCCTCGCGACTAATTCCGGGTTAGCCATCAAACAAGCGCCGAAATTGCCCTCTTTTACCCTGGAACTAGGACAACCCACATTGAGATTTACCTCGTCATAACCCATATCTTCGGCTATTTTAGCACATTCTGCCAAAAGATAGGGATTATCACCCCCTAACTGCAAAGCTAGAGGTTTTTCTGCTAGGGAGAACCCCAGCAACTTATCGCGATCACCGTGTTTAATTGCCATCGTCGTGATCATTTCCGTGTAGAGAAGGGGACGACGGCTAATTTGTCGCAAAAAATAGCGAAAATGGCGATCGGTATAATCCATCATCGGCGCCACACTTAAAATACTGCCCATCTTTCCCTTGATTTTTTCGCTGATCGCGGCATTCTCTGGGTTTCCCCAGAGAATAACCAGTCTTCCTCTCAACATATTTTAAAGCTTTTTGGTAAGTAGGTAGGCGTTAAAAATTATCAGACACCACCCTTATCAAGGGGTGACTAAGGGTAGGGTTGATTCATGAATCAACCCTACTATGAATCAACCCTAGGACTAAGGGGGGATCGAACCTAAAATCTATTTTTAATTTAATTATAACCAGCTACTTAAGTTGACTATCTAAATTACTGGTTAAGACTGCACGAGAGAAAGGATAAGGGGACTTTTTTGAATTATCTCCGTGGCATATTTGCCCCTTTAATCGTGTCGCGGATGACGATTTTTTGTTCTTTGGAATAACCGGCAAAAGAACGAGTAGCAAGTAACTCGATTTCTATCCCCGTACCCGATCGCAAAGATTCCACGGGTAAGGGTAATTGACCGATATCCAGAATAAATTGATTGCCCTCCTGTCGGATTAAATTAGCAGGCATATCTCCTTCATAGCGAGTGACAAAATCGGTTCTGGGACTGGTTTGCAGGTCATCTGCTTGCCAACGAGTGACGCGATAACGCAGTTTAAATTTAGTGCCGATTAAATTTGATTGGGAAGCTTTATCTTCAAGAAAAAGCCTTAAATCAGTACCATTTCCTGTAATACCTTTTGCTTCTAATTGGGTGACATCTCGTTCAAAAACAGCATTATAAACGACAAATTCCGTAACATTATTGCGTTTTTGAGTGGTTCCCTCGATCCACAATTCACTGGGGACAGTTACCTTCATTTCCTTTTGATCATCGAGGGTTAAAGTAAAACGCTGATTAGTAAACCGGTTAAACTCTTGAGGCGCATTCCAAATTAAAATAAAAGAACGTTCCGATCGATCTAATAAAATCCGATATTGATCATCAATCAGGGAACCGGGGGCAAATAAAGACATTGCCCCAGTGCGAGTTTCCCAAGTATTTTTAGAGAGAATATAACCCCGTTCTTTTAACTCCGAAAGGGGAACAGTTGCGCTCGGTTGATCGGCAGTTAAAGGGCGATCGATTTGAATTAAAGTTAACTGTCCTAAACGTCCCTCGCGACCGTTACGACCACTATTACCCGTCGCCCCATCCAGACCGTCCTGACAGCTAAATTCTCTGGTGGTACAGCTATAATTGGCATCACCCGGCCTACCGCTACAGGTTTGAATTGTCCAGAAAGGTTGGGAACAGCGACAACCCTTGCCCCCTTGACCTCCTTGACCCCCAAAACCCCCAGCGCCTCCGGCAGCATTGACCGTTACTTGTCTTAAAAAATCTAAATTAGTGGCATAGAGGGTTAAAGCGCCGCCATTGCCCCCATCACCACCATTACCCCCATTGCCACCGTTGCCACCACCGGCCGCCTGAAGATTTCTGGTGACGTTGCTAGGTTGACCGCTACAGTTGCCATCGCTGCCATTGCCGCCATTTTCACCATCGACCCCTTTTTGTCCTGAAATATCGAGTTTTAGGGGAGAACCATCGAGAAAAAGGGTTAAACTGTCACTATTTTTGCCTTGGCCGCCGATCTTGCCAGCTTTCCCACTTTGACCTTGTTTACCGAAAGTCTGTACATCGGAACCTTGGGCTAACCAAGAACAGCGATCGCCCGTCACCGTGGCGGGCATTAGGTACGGTAAAGGGAGAAAAAAGGTGAATATTAATGATTTAGCCCAAAAATTCATGATTTTAGCGAATTTATCCGCAAAGACTCCGATCAATTCCCTCTTGATGACTTTTGGATCTAGATTTTTGTTTCCCCTCTATCAATAAGGTGCGCTATCATCCTACACTTACTTTGAGAAGGAAACAGCCAATCGCGAGGGTTACGCGCGTGAAAAAAGTATTAGCTATTATTTTGGGTGGCGGGGCCGGAACTCGCCTTTATCCGTTAACGAAACTGCGGGCAAAACCTGCCGTCCCCCTAGCGGGAAAATATCGCTTAATCGATATTCCCGTCAGCAATTGTATTAACTCCCAGATTGACAAAATCTATGTGTTGACGCAATTTAATTCCGCTTCTCTCAATCGTCACCTCAATCGTACCTATAATTTTACGGGTTTTAGCGATGGTTTCGTGGAAGTTTTGGCGGCTCAACAAACCATGGAGAATCCTCAATGGTTCCAAGGCACGGCCGACGCAGTACGACAATATATCTGGACGATGAAGGATTGGGATATCGATGAATATCTCATTCTCTCCGGAGATCATCTCTATCGCATGGACTACAGCAAGTTCATCGAACGCCATCGGGAAACCAACGCCGATATCACTTTATCGGTGGTTCCCATCGATGAACGTCGCGCCTCCGCTTTTGGGGTGATGAAAATTAATGATTCGGGGCGAATTGTCGATTTTTATGAGAAACCCAAAGGGGCAGAATTGGAAAGAATGCGGGTAGATACGACGATTTTAGGCTTAAGTCCCGACCAAGCCCGTCAAAGTCCCTACATCGCTTCCATGGGAATTTATGTCTTTAAAAAGAATGTTTTAATCGATCTGCTCGATGCCAATAAAGAACAGACCGATTTCGGCAAGGAAATTATTCCCTCGGCCGCTAAAGACTACAATCTCCAGGCTTATTTATTTAAGGGTTACTGGGAAGATATCGGGACGATTGAGGCCTTTTATGAGTCTAATCTCGCCTTGACCCAACAACCAAATCCCGCCTTTAGTTTCTACGACGAAAAAGCCCCCATCTATACCCGTTCTCGCTATCTGCCACCCACAAAAATGCTCAATTGTACGGTGACAGAATCGATGATTTCTGAAGGTTGTATTCTCAAAGAATGTCGCATCCATCACTCGATTTTAGGTATTCGTAGTCGAGTCGGCAAAGACTGCACGATCGAGGATACAATGCTGATGGGAGCCGATTTTTATGAGTCTTTCCCCGAACGGGAAAGTCTGATCGGAAATGCCAAAATTCCCGTGGGTATTGGCCCTGGTTCCACTATTCGTCGGGCAATTGTGGACAAAAATGCTCGCATTGGTTCCAATGTTTTAATTGTTAACAAGGATCGTGTGGAAGAAGCTAATCGCGAAGATTTAGGTTTCTATGTTCGCAGCGGCATCGTGGTTATTTTCAAAAATGCCACTATTCCCGACGGCACGGTGATTTAATCTATCAGTTATCAGTTATCAGTTATCAGTTATCAGTTTTTCCATTTTTCTAGTTATTATCGCTTGAATATAGCCGCAGACTGATGGCTTCAGCTAATTGCCTAGACAATTCCCTTGAAATCCTAAGTAGCTGGTTATAATTAAATTAAAAATGGATTTTAGGTTCGATCCCCCCTGCACCCCTTAATAAGGGGGGTGCCGATCCCCCCTTAGTCCCCCCTTTAATCCCCCCTTAATAAGGGGGGCATCTGAAAGTTTTTAATACCTACCTACTTATCCTTTCCTAGAAGTGATGGCAAAATATCCCGGGCAGCTCTTCTGAAAATCAGAAAAATTTCTATATTTTTGGGTTCGATTCTAGGTTTTCAATTAACCTTAAATTAAAAGCCTAGGGCTTAGATAGAAGCCATTCAAAGGATATTTATGAAAGCCAAAATTGCGATCGCTTGTCAGGGAGGCGGCAGTCAAACTGCTTTTACTGCCGGTGCATTAAAAGCATTATTTGACAATAAAGTACAAGATTACTTTAATATTGTCAGTCTCAGTGGTACTTCTGGCGGTGCTATCTGTGCCTTTTTCACCTGGTATGCTCTCAAAAAAGGTGATAGCGTCGTTTGGAAAAGAATGATTGATTTTTGGGAAGATAATAGCGCTCGAACTCCCCAAGAAAAGCTATTTAATGACTCAGCTATTAAAGCTCTAGAATTAGCCAGCAAAGGATTAATTCCCCAGTATAATCTCAGTCCTTCCTCTCCGATTACTAAAACCTTATTTTCTATAGCTACCTACGGTTTACGCAGTCGCTTTACCAACTTTGATCAGTTACTAAGAGCGCATATTGATTTCTCTGAATTAGCCACTTGGGGAGCTAAACCCGAACCACCAATTTTATTAATGGGGGCCTGTAATGTCCTGACCGGAAAATTAAGTAAATTTAACTCGCGCGAGGAAGCAGTTAAAATTGAACATATCCTAGCTTCTGCCTGTGTTCCTAACATTTTTCCTGCTGTCACCATTGAAACTATGGCCTACTGGGATGGACTATTCTCCGATAATCCCCCCATCCGTTCTTTAATTCGCCGTGAATTTGTTGGAGTCGAAAATATTCCCGATGAAATTTGGGTAATTAAAATTAATCCCACCTCTAGAGATAAGATCCCCGTGCAATCCGATGATATTGCCGATCGCCGCAATGAATTAGAAGGCAATGTTTCCCTATTTCAAGGTCTCGATCAGATTGACTTTCTCAATCAATTATTTCTCAAAGGAGCCTTTAAAGAGGAATTCTTGCGCGAGATCGCCTTAACAGAACCATTTAAAATTCCTAAATCTTTCCCAGAAGATCCCGATCAAGATTACCATATTCCGATGATCGAAATGTCGGCGGAATTAGCCAATAGTCTCAACTATGAAAGTAAACTTGATCGCTCTCCTGCCAATATCCAGCGTCTGATCGCTGACGGGGAAAAACAGGGAAAACAGTTTCTAGAACATCGACTAAAAGCTATGGGTTTAAGATAATTTTTGAGGGTTCAAAAACGGCAAAAATAAGGATTAAATGGCATAAAATCTGTCAATAGACTATTTAATTGATTATTATTTATTCTCCTGACTACTGACTACTGGCTACTGACTCCTAACCCTAACAACAATTTTTGATTTTTATAAGAGGTCTAATGATCACTGATTTTCATTGACTAATACCCGTCCAGATAGATCGTAAATCATAATATCCCATTGCCCATTTTTTGCCGCTTCAAAAGCCACTTTAGAACCATCGGCACTGATGATCGGATTGCGTACTTCCGCGAGCAGATCGGGAGCAATTTCCCTTCTCTGTTGAGTTTGTCGATCGTACAGATAAATAGCCGTTTTTCCCTGACGACTAGCAGTAAAAACGATATAACGACCATCTTCACTAATGGAAGGACTAGAAGCGATCTGATCGAGAGAATTTAGTCCGGGTAAAGACAATAAACGGCGATCAATAGCATCAAAAAGATAGATAGCTTGGGAACCATTGCGATCGGAAGCAAAAACGAGATAGCGAGAGGCAAGATAGGGAGTTAATTCACTAGCAGCACTGTTTAAACTTCTCCCCCCTCGATCGAAAGGAAAAGACAATAAACTGGGATAACCAGCACATCCAGTTAACAAACTAATTACAGCAACAAGACTAATAAAAAAATGACGTTTCACGGTTTGGGACTTTCAACGGGACTGCCATCGGCAATATCTAACTCGATATTCGGACCGCGATCGAGAACCTCCACATCCCATTGTCCCCGACGAGCGGACTCAAAGACAAGATAACGACCATCGGGACTAAGACGGGGATTTCGCAACCAACCGCGATAATTTTGACTCAATAACTCAGAACGATCGGTAATGCGATCATATAAAGCGATGACGGGACGACCCTCAATAATCACCATATAAGCCAGATAACGCCCCGTTTGGCTTAAACTAGGGCTATCGGTAATTTCTTGACCCGTATATAATCCCCCCGGGGCCTGGTATTGTTTTGTCTGCAAATCATAAAGCAGTATCTGATTACTACCGCGACGATTAGACAGGAAAGCAAGCCAACGACCATCACCGCTCAGGGCAGGTTTTTCGTCATTATAGCGACTATTTAGGGTTCCTGTAGATAAACCGGGGTTATTGAGATTACAACCGCCTATAACCCCTAAAAACAAGCAGATAAACAGGAAAAAGGGAGCTTTGGTCATCGGACCTACTCCTTAATAATCAAACCTAGTCGGATTATCATTACTCGACTCCCGTTCACTATTATCCGGTCTCTTCCAATCTTCTTGATCGCCAGCATCCCTAGGATCGATCGGTTGATAATCGACGTATTCCCCTTTAAATGGCGGATCATCCTCAATTATTGGGCGAGGACGACGTTTTTGGCTAGTGCGGGGCGGTTTACTGCTCGTCTCTTCACTAGCGGGACGACGACGGGGACGGGGACTGGTTTCTTCCCAATCATCACCGCTACGGCGCTGATCATAAACATCTCGATCGCTAGTGGGGGAACTATTGCGGGGACGACGATTAGCCGTTTTGCGACTGCTAGGATCGGCCGGCCGACGGGTGCGGGTGCTGCGGGGTTCCTCGTCCTGATAACTAGAAGTGCGGGAAGAGCGGGGATCATCGTAACCGCGTAAACGGGGATTATCTTCGTAACCTTCCTCTGGTTCGTAGGTGTCGAGGGGTTCCAATTCGGCCCGATATTCCCGACTCACAGGACGTTCATCCACAAAAGACGTGCCTCGGCGGGCCTGTTCCGTGGTTAAACCCCGCAATTTTACCGTCTCGAAGGCAAAAAACACCGCTGCCCCGGTCAGCAAAAATTGTCCGAATTGCAAAATCGGATCCAGTCGCCACCCTTGAAAAAGTAGAATCAAACCGCACAGTAAACCAACGGCGGCAAAAAATATATCATGATCCCTGGAAAGTTCTGGCCGCACCGAGCGCAGGAAGTATAACCCGGCTCCGGCCACTGCCAGAAAAATTCCTAAGATACTGGCCGAATTCAGCCCAAAATTGACCATCTTTATCTCCCTTCTCGGTGCTTAAATTCAAGAATCGAGTCTTTATCTATAGCCGTCAGCTTTCAGCAGCAATCTTGCTGTTTTTAACTTCTAGAGTCGAGCTATATTCTAACCCCGAAGTCTAGCACTATATCTATCATCCTCGATTCTAACTTACTCGATCGAGCCTAGTTTAAACAACTATTGTTAGGGAAGTGGGGAAGTGGGGAGACCACTTCGTGCGCGTTGCGGGGGGAAGTGGGGAGATTTTATCAGTGAACAGTGAACAGTAATCAGTGAACTGAAAACTCACATCTGATAACTGATAATTGATAACTGATAACTGATAAGGCTGACATCTTAACAAAATCTTTAGGAATTGCCCATTGACAGGATTGACTAAATGTGATGGCTATGTTTCGGGCATTTTAACGTGATTTCTTGATCACTTTTGAGCGATCGCTATCGTTGGGAAGTTAATCGCCGAAAGTCTGAAAGGAGGGATTTTCATTGATGCACATCATGGTTAATTTGTAAAGTGCGTAAGTCCTAATCTTAATAAGATCAGACAGAAATTTTTCTGTCATATCATAAAATTAACTTAACCTAGGCAAGAGGGAATTATAATATAATGTGAGTACAATCTAGGCTAAGTGGATAGTCTTTTTGTATTAATAGTTAATTCAGTCCATAAAATAAGGTGTGAGGATTGACCCATGTCAAAACTATTCAAGAATTTAGTAAAGGTAACTCCTTTAGTATTAGGTGCTTCCGTAGCGGCTGCTGGCAGCGCAGTGGCTCAAACTATGCCGGGGACACCTCAACTCAAGGTTGATCCAGCTGCGCAACAACAACTCGATCGCATTCAACAGGCCCAAAGTAGTCAGCAGATCAATACAAGTGTCTATCAGGGTTCCATGTCCCAGGTGACTAGCGTTAACCAACTGCGGGACGTATCTCCCACCGCTTGGGCCTACGAGGCATTAAGAAGCCTTGTGGAACGTTACGGCTGTATCGTTGGTTATCCCGACCGTACCTTCCGTGGTGATCGCGCCACCACTCGTTGGGAATTTGCCGCAGGTTTAAACGCTTGTTTAAACGTCATGGAACGTTTAATTCAAGATGGTGTCGGTGTACTCAGAGAAGATATCGATAAATTAAAACGTCTTGTTCAAGAATTTGAGACCGAACTAGCGGCTTTAGGGGCTAGAGTAGATAACCTGGAACAGCGCGTTGCTTTCTTGGAAAACAATCAATTTTCCACCACCACCAAACTCAGAGGTGAGGTAATCTTCAGTGTCGCCGATAGCTGGGGTGGTCGAGCTGCCATTAGAAATACCAACGGTACGGTAACTGGCGCCAGCAATCAAGATCAAAGTCAAACAGTATTTAATAATCGGGTTCGTCTCAACTTTGAAACCAGCTTCACTGGTAAAGATTTGTTAAGAACCCGTTTACAAGCAGGTAACTTTAACAACACTTTCAACCAAAGTGGTCCGACGAGAACCAACATGACCCGTCTGGCATATGATGACGGTCGTGACAACGATGTAACCATCGATGACTTGTTCTACCGCGCTCCCATCGGCACTCCCTTCGGTAACATCACCGTTTGGGTTGGTGCTAACCAGTTAAACCTTGATGACGTTTTCATCACTGCTAACCCCTTCCTCTCCGATAGCGGTACGGGTGCTTTATCTCGCGGTCAACGCTACAATAACATCGTCTTCCGGGGTCCTTCTGGGACGGGTGCAGGGGTTCGATTCAAGGTCGGCGATATTTTCCAAGTTACAGGGGCTTATCTGGCCGGTAGTGGTGCCTCCAGTCCTGAACCGGGTAAAGGTTTGTTCAATGGTTCCTACAGTGCTGGCGCGCAAGTAGGTTTCTCCTTCATCAAATTTGCCGATATTAACTTCATCTACGTTCGCAGTTATCAAACCGCGGCTGATATTAGTTCTGGTTTATTCGGTAACGTCAGCAGCCCTCTGACTGAGCGTCCCTTCGGTAACGTTCCCACTGTAGCTAACCGTTTTGGTTTACAGGGTAGTGCCCAAGTTATCCCTGGAGTCTTAAATATAGGGGCATGGGCTGGTTATGCCGATGCCAAGGCCACAGGAGCTAATGGTGCGATCGGAGATAATACCGCCGATATCTGGTCTTGGAACCTTAATCTTTCTGTCCTCGACCTCTTTGCGGAAGGTGCGGCATTCTCTTTAGGTGGTGGTCAAGTACCCCGTTCCGATAAAGAAAGCAGAACCTCTTACATGGTAGAAGCTCAGTATAAGTTCCCAGTCACCAAAAACATCCTGATTACCCCCGGTGCCTATGCGGTCTTCAACGGTAACAACGAAGGTAACGCCATTTTGGTCGGTGTCATCCGGACAACTTTCCGTTTCTAAGCTGAGTTGACGAAGTCGATAAATAAGAACGGTGGGATTTATAAATCTCACCGTTTTTTTACTTTTAACTTTTCACTGGGTATAACCATTTATGAGAAGATGATCGGAGCGTCCCAAACGCTGCTATATTTACTTAGCCTATTTAGTTGCTTATCTATGCACTCTCTGTCTTTCCCCCGTCGCACTAAAATTGTGGCCACGATTGGCCCGGCCTCGCAAAATAAGGAAACATTACGTCAGATGATCAAGGCGGGGGCGACAACATTTAGATTAAACTTTTCCCATGGCGATCACGATTACCATCGTCACAGCATTAACCTGATCCGTCAGTTAGCCTTTGAACTCAATCAACCGATTGGCATCCTTCAGGATCTACAGGGGCCAAAAATTCGTTTAGGTAAATTTGCCTGTGGGTCGATTACCCTGAAACCGGGGGAACCCTTTATCCTTACTTCTAGGGATGTGGAATGTAATCAGGAAATCAGTTCCATTAGCTATCCCTCGCTCGCCCAAGAAGTCCCAGAAGGTTCGAGAATTCTCCTCGATGATGGTAAAGTCGAAATGCGGGTGGAATCAGTGGATCGCCTGAAAGGAGACCTGTCCTGTCGGGTGGTGGTTGGGGGTGTCTTATCCAGCAATAAAGGGGTAAATTTTCCCAACGTTTATCTGTCGGTAAAAGCTTTAACCGATAAGGACAAAAAAGATTTAATGTTCGGACTGCTGTGGGATGTGGATTGGATCGCCCTTAGTTTTGTGCGTAATCCCCAAGATATCCTCGAAATTAAAGAATTAATCGCCAGTGCGGGTAAATCTATCCCCGTGATCGCTAAAATTGAAAAACACGAAGCGATCGAGGAAATGGAGGCAATTTTATCCCTCTGTGATGGTGTTATGGTGGCCAGGGGAGATTTAGGAGTAGAATTACCAGCCGAAGACGTGCCAATCCTGCAAAAACGCCTGATTAATACCGCTAATCAGCTAGGCATCCCGATTATCACCGCCACTCAAATGCTTGACAGTATGGCCAGTAATCCTCGTCCCACCCGCGCCGAGGTTTCTGACGTAGCTAATGCGATTTTAGATGGCACTGATGCGGTCATGCTTTCCAATGAAACGGCTGTGGGTCATTATCCCATCGAAGCGGTGGCAACCATGGCCCGCATTGCCGAAAGGATCGAACGGGAACAGATAAATAGTGCCGCTCGCTCTAACAATAAACAATCGATTCCTAACGCTATTTCCTCGGCAGTCAGTCAAATTGCCGAACAATTGGGGGCAGCGGCAATTATTACCCTGACAAAAACTGGCTCTACTGCCCGTAACGTCTCCCGATTTCGCCCCAAAACCCCGATTTTAGCCGTTACTCCCCATCGGGAAGTGGCACAGCAGTTACAGCTAGTTTGGGGCGTAAAACCGATGTTATTGCTCGATTTACCCTCCACCAGCCAAACTTTTCAAGTGGCGATGAATCTCGCCCAGGAAAATAACCTCCTCGCGGATGGTGATTTAGTGGTGATGACGGCGGGAACTCTGCAAGGGGTGGCCGGTTCCACGGATTTAATTAAGGTGGAAGTGGTAAAATCCCTTTTGGGCAAGGGTACAGGTATCGGCCAGGGTGTGGCCAGTGGCCGGGCGCGAGTGGCCCATAATGCCCGGGAAGTGGGTAGTTTTAGTAACGGGGAGATTTTAGTCGTTCCCACCACCAGCGCCGAATATGTGGATATGATGCGGAAAGCTGGCGGAATTATCACCGAAGATACCGCGATGAACAATCACGCCGCTACTATCGGTTTAAAATTGGGTATTCCTGTGATTGTCGGGGTTAAAGATGCCACGAAAATTATCCGCGAAGGGGTGATCATTAGTCTCGATGCTCAACGGGGTTTAATTTATTCTGGTATTGGCAAGGGTGCGGCAACTATGAAAAACTGAGTCGGTTATCAGTATTCTCCGAGTCAGTATTCTCCGAGTCAGGAGATTATTTTTATTTATTCTCCCCACTCCCTGCTCCCCACTTCATAATTCATAATTCATAATTCATAATTCCCCAAAACCCATTTTCACTTGTCTATGAGCGATTCTTACTCTGCTGCCGTCGATAATCCGGCCTATACTGTTGAACAAGCGATCGCTAATATCCAGCAAAGAGAAGACCTAGGCGCGCGTTATTATGCCGCTTGGTGGTTGGGTAGATTTCGTGTTCGTCAACCGGAGGCGATTTCGGCGTTAATTGCCGCTTTAGAGGACGAAAGCGATCGCACTCCTGACGGCGGTTATCCCCTGCGACGCAATGCCGCCAGCGCTTTAGGGAAATTAGATGATCTCAGTTGTCTTCCCGCTTTGATTGCCTGTCTCGACTGCGAAGATTATTATGTGCGCGAATCGGCTGCCCAGGCATTGGAAATGCTTCAGGATCGAAGAGCGATCGCACCTTTAAAGAAACTATTAGAGGGTGGCATCGAAGTGGCCGTTTTAGTGGCGGGAAAACCCCATTTAGTCCAACCCTACGAAGCGATTATCGAAGCCTTGGGAACCCTGCAAGCGAGGGAAGCGATTCCCCTCATCGAACCGTTTTTAAAGCATTTCGTCGAAAAAGTGCGTTATGCGGCTGCTCGCGCCCTCTATCAACTCACGACTAACCCCCACTATGGCGATATTCTGATTAAGGCTTTGCAAGGGGAAGAATTACAGCTGCGTCGTTCTGCTTTAATGGATTTAGGTGCTACGGGTTATCTGCCAGCTGCCCCTGCGATCGCTAATACTTTGGCGGAAAATAGTCTGAAACTGGTTGCTCTCAAGGAACTTTTAGAAAACTATCTAAAAACTAATTCTAGCGGCGAAAATATCTCCGAAATTCTCACTTTAATGGATAGTTTATTGTAATTAATCATTGGTTAGTTTTTATGACTCTACCGAACCTGTCATGTAAAACTATCAACAACTCGTGCTTGTAAAGCTTGTATACTAAAGCTTTGAGTTTTTGTTAGATTGATATTTATCAACTTTAGAGCATTGCTGGGAAGAACCGTTTTTATCTAAATTCAAACTCATAAAATCCAGAGGTTTTATGCTAATTCAAACTGATTATGCTGGCTGGCTAAACGAAACAATCACTCTGTTAAAACAAAAAAACTTTGATAAAGTTGACTGGGAAAACTTGATCGAGGAGATAGAAAGTTTGGGCAGAAGTCAAAAACGTGAACTCCGCAACCGGTTAACCACCATCTTAGAACACTGCCTCAAACTTTGCTATACTGATTACGTTGAGGATTATCGAGGTTGGCAAGAAACTATTAGGCGCAGTCAACGGGAACTAGAAGAACTTTTGAGGGATTCTCCTAGTTTAAAACCCTACTGGGATCAAGTATTTTTAGATTGCTATGCCACGGCTTTAAAAAGCTTGCGAGATAACCCAGATTATCAATCCTTTAACTTTCCCGATGATTGTCCTTTTCCCCAAGAAATTAGTCAGATTTTACAGAAAAAAGTTTGGCGATAAAATTATCTTTAAGAGTTTGTTGGTGGGGTTAGGAGATAAGAATCAGTCGTCAGGAGATTATTTTTATGGTTCTTCCGAACTTACACTGTAGAAAATTCCTCAAGCTCCCTCTCTGCCCAGCAATGCTCTAAAGTTGATAAATATCAATTTAACAAAAACTCAAAGCCTTAGTATACAAGCTTTTACATGACAGGTTCGGTAGAGCCATTTTTATTTATTCTTCCCACTTCATAATTTATAATTTATAATTCATAATTCATAATTCATAATTCATAATTCCCAACCCCTCATCCCCTCCAATGATAACCAATGCTTCCCACCGTTGAGACTTTAATTATCGCCGTCGAAAAAGCCGACTCAGCCAATGAGTTACTAACCGCCGTGGAAAACTTAGCCGCCGCCAAAAGTGAAGCGGCAATACCCACCCTCACCGATGTGCTGAGATATAACAACCCCGGCGCCTCCGTGGCAGCCGTGGATGGTTTAATCGCCATCGGCAAAGCGGCGGTTCCCTATTTACTAGCCAACCTAGACGGTTATAATTATGGGGCGAGAGCTTGGGCAACCCGCGCCCTAGCAGGAATTGGCGATGTGCGAGGATTGGACTTATTACTTGAGGCGGCGGTGAGTGATTTTTCCTTTAGCGTGCGGCGAGGGGCGGCTAGAGGCTTAGGAAATATAATTTGGTCTGATTTGGAGGAAAGTCGGGTTTCTGAGGCTCAGAATGCTGTTTTTGCGGCACTGGAGAAACTTTCGCAAGGGGATCCAGAGTGGGTGGTTAGATATGCGGCGATTGTCGGATTGGAGGGGTTAGGAACTGCGGCGGCGGCATTTCGCGGGGCGATTCGGGAACTTTTAGGACAGATTCGGGAGACGGAAGCGGAAATAGTGGTAAGATTGCGCGCCGATCAAGCTCTGGAACACTTACAATAAGCCTAAGTCGAAAGTAGAAAAACTTATTTCTCTACAGGGAGAAACAATTACACTAACATTCTATGAAATATTGGCAGGAAATTTTAGCGATCGCTCAACGAATTTTAGTAGAATTAATCCGGCGCGGGCGTAGCTTAATCCTCTGGGGCATTTTCCCGATCCTTGTCCTGCTCTTAAATGGCTATATTATGGCAGAAAAAGGCAAAATTGAGCTTGACGAGGCGATGGCTCTGGCTACTCCTCCCACCCTCGTCGGGGCGGCACTTTTCTTTAGTTGTTTGGGGGGAACCGTGGCGACGGTAGTGGCAGAAAGGGAACAACAAACAATTAAACGGTTATTTTTATCGCCTTTAAGCGGTGTTTCCTATTTTATCGGCATTTTTCTCGCCCATTGTGCGATTGCCGCCTGTCAGACAGTTTTAGTTTATTCTATTGCTAAACAGTATGGAGCCACTTTTAAAGGCTCAATTCCTCTAGAATTATTAATTATTTTTCTTAGTATCACCGCCTATGTGGGTTTAGGATTTATCCTCGGCACTCAACTGGCGAAAAGAACAGAAGATGTTAATGCTTTGGTGGGAACTTTTGGGGTTCCTTTATTAATTTTAGGCGGCGTTTTTCTCCCCACTGCTTTATTCCCCGACAATATTCTGTCTCTGGCTAAATATAACCCGATCTACCACATGAATGAAGCTTTAATTGCTGTTTGGGCAAAGGGCAAAAATCTACAAGATATTAGCTCTCATTTTCGCTTTCTTTGTCTTTTTGCTCTAGCTATGGTAGCAGGTGGTTGGCTTACCTATCGACAAATGTTAAACCTTGAACGCCGACTGTAAATCAGTTATCAGTTAGGTAGGGTGGGTTAGGCGGAGACAAATTATCAGACTTAATCATTAATTTATCTATTTGCCGTAACCCACCATCAGTTATTCAGCTTCCTATTTTTCAGTATAATTAGCCAATTTCCCTGTTATTCTTACTATTACCTAGCTGACGGATGATGGCTTAAAAAATCCTGACTATCCTTGTTACTTTATTAAAAATGCTGACTATCAATAATGTCAAAAAGAATTACGGAAGACGCTTAGTATTAGATCAATTAAACTTTCATATTGAAGCGGGGGAAATTTACGGTTTACTCGGTCCCAATGGTGCAGGAAAAACCACCACTATTAACTTAATTTGTAATTTATTAAAACCCTCATCGGGAGAAATTACCTTTAATTATTTGCCAATTTCCAGAGTTACTAAAGAATTAATTGGGGTTGCCCCGCAAGAAAATTTATTGTACAAATCCCTTACTTGTGAGGAAAATCTCAACTTTTTTGCTCAGATTTATGGACTTGATCGCCTCCAGCGTCGTCATCGGATTAAAGCCAGTTTATCGGCAGTAAATTTGCTTGATCGCGCCCGTAGTCCGGTGGAAACTTTAAGCGGTGGAATGCAGCGCCGGATGAATATTGCCGTGGCTATTGTTCATCAGCCAAAATTATTAATTCTCGATGAACCAACTACCGGTTTAGACATCGAATCTCGCTATGAAATTTGGGATTTAATCGGAGAATTACGGCGCCAGGGAATGACAATTTTATTAACTACCCATCTCCTCGATGAAGCACAGCGTCTCTGTCAACGTATCGGGATTTTAAAACAAGGTCGTATTATTGCCGAAGGTAATTTAAATCAGCTGCGTCAGCACATTCCTGCGAAAGAAATTATTATCATGGATACCCGGGATCAAGAAGCGGCAATAAATCGAGGTAAACAGTTAGGATTTACTCCCAAATTTTACGGTAAAGATTTAGCTTTTTGGTTACATGAACATCTAGAATTAAGCGATATTATTCGGGCATTTGACGGCATTAATATTGATTCTATCGCCCGTCAGACGATACAGTTAGAACATATTTATATGGAAATTATGAATCAATTTTAAACCCGTTTTTGAAAATTCAGCTTGATGATCGACATTTTTCAGTAATTGGCCTCAATTAAGCTAAATCGCCGTTTTTTTAGGGTCATGATCATCTATAATTTTTAGATAGGTTCTATTAATTGGAGACAAAATCAATAATGAAATTAACCTCTATCCCTGGCTTATTAAGTCTATCGGCGGTATTATTAAGCTCACATCTACCGGCAGCGGCGCAAAATTGTCGGCCACTTTCTTTATTAGGGGGTGAAGGTAGTGAAGTTACGAAAAGCGTCTCACAACCCACTGTTCCAGGTCCTTTCGGTGTCACGATAACTCGTAATAATTGGAATACCGATTGGGCAGTGCCGGGGGGGAGACGTTTTCAGAGGTTTATCGTTACGGTTTCTGTCCCCCGGGCTGCCTCTTTTGATATCCGGCTGTTTCTCAAGTATAGCGATCAAACTAACGAGGAATTTTTTAATACTAATGGAGTACGAATCGAACCCGATAAACCCTTAACAATTACTGCCACAGTACGCGCAAATGATCAACCTTTTTTAGTTAATCTTTTTGTCAATGGTATTCAGCACATCGGTAATACCTACACCGCTTCTGTTGTCGGTTGTGAACGATAAAATATATAAGGTGTGCTGAAAAAGTTTTTTGGTGGGGGCAGGGTGTGGGGTTTTAAGCTAAGAGGCATTTTAATCGCCTATCCGATTAGCTGAATCTCTCCCAATCCCTTTACTGTTGCCTCTTGTTTCATCTCAACAGGCAATTTAAATTCGCGGGCAGCCCCGGACTTTACTCTCTACCCCGATTGACCTTCAGTGGGACAATTAGATCAACGCACAATTAAGGATTTTTGTCAAGAAAATAATATTAAACTTATTATTGATGTCTGCCATGCCCACGCCCAAATTATCTGGCAATTAGCGATTAATTAGGCTACCCTAACTAATATGCCCCCATTGGCCTCGATTTAGAACTGGCTTTTATCCGTCCCCACCTTATTATCGATTTTTTTCGGAAATATTTATGTCTGAAACTATCACTCCCGCCATTAGCGATCGCATATGTAAACACATGAACAAAGATCACGGTGATGCCGTGCTTTTCTACGCTCAAGTTTACGGCAATATTACCGATGCAGAAACCGCTCAAATGCTCTCCATCGATCCCCAAGGCATGGATTTAGCCGTAGAAAAATTAGGGGAGAGTCAAACAATTAGAATACCTTTTGAGCGCACCCTAGAATCAGCCAAGGATGCCCATAATATTCTGGTTGAGATGCTAAAAGTTAATCAAAGCACCCCTTGACAAAGCCCGATTTTGCTCCTATCACCGAAAAAGACCAACCTAGAGAATTAGCCCATGAATCAGGTTAACAGTACGGGAATAAAAATACCCAAGTCTAGCTGGCGTTTACTGCCTTTTTTAGTCTTGGGTGTGCTAGTTTTTGCCTTTAATTCCTCCCTAGAATTAAATTATCTAGTCAAGGGTTATATTACTCTCTTGGAATTACAGGCAGGCATCGTGGTTTTATACTTTCTTTTGGCTAAATTAGGGAAATCTCAAAAATTATGAGAAATAGAACTATAGCGGCTTTACTAGCCTTTTTTCTTGGTTATCTTGGCATCCATAAATTTTATCTAGGGGAGAATTTAGCAGGTATTCTCTATCTACTTTTCTTCTGGACTTTTATCCCCGGCATCATTGCTTTTTTTGAATTTATTGGTTTAATCATCATGTCAGATCAAGCTTTTGATGCTAAATACAATCCTAACTATCTCGCCAACAGTACAGAGCGAAGACTGCCAGAATCAGGTCAGCAAAAAACTGCTACTTTACTCCAGCTTAAAAAGCTTTACGATCAGGGAATTATTACTGCTGAAGAATACGAAGAAAAACGCAGAAAATATTTAGATTCTCTTTAAAAAAATATGTCTAATCTCTCTCCTCGCCCTCCCGAATCTTCCGAGTGGATCTGGCTATCCTTAGTCCCAGTTTTCGGGGGACTTGCCATTGCTAATGCTGGCAAAAAAACTAATAACCAAAGCTGGTTATCCGTCGGCATTGCTTTGACAATTATCTCCCTTATTTTCCTTACACAAGAGGCTTTTATCGTCATTTGGTTTGCCCAAATCGGCCTGGGTTTATACATCCGTCAACAGCTTAATTCCCATCCAATAGCTTCGGCAAATAGAACCGATTCTAGACAGTCATCCTCTCCTCTCGAAAAAATTGATATTAACAGCTGTTCCACCAACGATCTGGTTTATAAATTAGGGTTGCCGATTGTCTATGCCAATGATATTGTTTCTGTCCGTAATGAAGGACATATTTTTACCCATTTGGAAGAATTACACTTCCTAGCTGGTTTACCGGAAAATTATCTCAAAAAATTGGAACCTTGGATTATCTTTGCCTACGATATTCGCCAAGAAGTTGACGTTTCTTGGCGTTGTTTAAACTACTACTCCGTTGCGGAATTAGTCAATCTCGGTCTTGACTTTTCCCTGGCCGATAAAATTGTCGCCGAAAGAGAAAAAAACGGTGTCTATCGTTCGGCCATCGAAGTGAGAAACCGGACAGGTATTCCCTTAAAATCCTATCAGCAATTGCTCTAATTCGCTTTATTCGGCTCTTCTGGTTTCTGTGTGGAAACGAGGTCTATACTGATAGTTTATTTAACCAAATAGTCCTAAAAGTCTTTCCCAGTAAACATTTCACGATTTCATAAGCAAAAATTATCACACAAAGTCGAGAAGAGCCTTTATTCTAGTTATAGTTTGCTGAATAAATCTAAAAACCTTGTTGGATAAAGTTTTTAGACTTTTTTTCCTTCAAAAAGTGCCGACCATTAGAGTGATCGGGGGTAAAATTCAGGGAAAAAGTCCCTGAATTTTAGGTAACTGACTACCTCAAAATCGGTAAAACCCTACACCCCACACCCCACACCCCACACCCTGCCCCCACCAACAAACTTTTTCAGCAGACCCTAGTTAGAGCTTGAATTGCTTTTCTATCAAAGACACGATCCAACTTCTAGGTAAAAAACGGGGCAGATTGACGATAATTTTATTAGCAAATTTACCGGCTACCACGTTGGGGCGTTTGTTTGCCAAGGCGCTTAAAGCCTCTTGTACCACCACTTCTGCCGAATCTAACCGGCCGTTTTTGCCCATAAAAGCCCTGGGAAATCGGGCCACCTCAAAAAAATTAGATTCCGTCGGACCGGGGCAAAGAGCGAGGATTTCAACGCCTTTGTCTTTATTTTCTGCCCAGAGAGACTCGCTAAAACTGAGGACAAAAGCTTTTGTCGCCGCATAGACGGAAAGATAGGGCAGCGGTTGAAACCCAGCAATGGAAGCAACATTGATAATTGCCCCCCCAGCACCAGCAAGCATGGGACGGAGAAAATAGTGGCTTAATTCCACCAATACCAGATTATTTAACTGGATCATTTCTAACTGTCGGGCTAAATCCTGCTCGCTAAAAGCACCATAACCACCAAAACCAGCATTATTTACCAGTAAATCAACGTTGATTCCTTTTTGGTTCACCGTATCATATACTAGCTTTCCCGCCCCAGCAACGGTCAGATCTTGGACGATAACCGTCACTTTTACCCCGTATTGTTCCTCTAATTCCGCCGCTAATTGTTCTAGTTTATTCCTAGATCTAGCGACTAAAATTAGCTCCATTTGCCGTTGGGCAAGTTGACGGGCAAAGACGACACCGATACCAGTGGAAGCGCCAGTAATGAGGGCTGTTTTCATAAAAGATCAACTAAAAATAGCTCTTTTGCTGGAATCTTACCATAATTACCCTTCCATTTACAGTTCTTAACTTGGCGGGGAAGGCATTTTTTCAACTTAGGATATATGTTAAGCTAGAAATAGAACAAAGGTCGAGGGAGGTGCAGAAATGACAGTTATAAGCTTCACTGATCAAGATATTGCCAAATATACCGCCGCTGATATTGCTTCTTTGGCCGAACGACTAGAAAAAGATGAGTATAGTAACCCCTTCGAGGCTTTGCGGGATTGGCACCTGTTGCGAGCGATCGCTTTTCAAAGGCAGGAATTAGCCGAACCTTATCTTTATCTGTTGGATCTAGAAGCCTACGATGAGGCTTAAAGTGGCTTCGTTAAACAAAACTTAACACAAATTACTGGGGGTGTGAGACTAGCACACCCATTATTTTTGATTATGGTATTCTCTGGCTGAAAAAAGCCCCTAGCTTTTTGCTCCTTATTTCCCTACTATCAATAACAAAGTATTTTTAGGCGATCGACTAAATTATGGGCAAACAATACAACGTTTATGGGATCGGTAACGCGCTCGTCGATATGGAATTTCAAGTCTCTCCTGAATTACTGCAAGAATTAGGCATCGATAAAGGAGTGATGACGCTGGTGGACGAAAATCGTCAAACCCAGTTGATGGAAAAATTGGCTCTTGATTGTAAACGCAGCGGCGGCGGATCGGCGGCGAATACCCTAGTAGCGATCGCTCAGTTGGGAGGTAAAGGTTTCTATTCCTGTAAAGTGGGCAATGACGAATTAGGTAAGTTTTATCTGCAAGATCTGCGGGCCTGTGGTTTGCATACCAATGAACACGGCGGCGAAAAAGAGGTGGGAATCACGGGAAAATGTCTAGTTTTTGTGACTCCCGATGCTGATCGCACCATGAATACTTTTCTCGGCATCACTGGGGAAATTTCCGAACGGGAATTAGTCCCCTCAGCGATCGCTAATGCCGATTATCTCTATCTCGAAGGTTATCTCGTCACCTCTCCCACTGCCAAAGCTGCCGCTATTAAAGGGCGAGAAATTGCTCAGGCTGCTGGAGTCAAAACCGCTTTATCCCTGTCGGATCCCAATATGGCGATCTTCTTCCGGGAGGGATTACTGGAAATGATCGGAACGGGGTTAGATTTCGTTTTCGCTAATGAGTCGGAAGCTTTGACTATTTCTGGCAGCGAGGAAATCGAGTCAGCGATCGCCTATTTTAAAACCATTGCCAAAGGATTCGCTATCACCCGGGGTGCCAGTGGTTCTTTGATCTATGATGGCGAAAATCTCCTGGAAATTGACCCCCATCCCGTACAGGCGATCGATACCGTCGGTGCAGGGGATATGTATGCAGGTGCGTTTCTCTACGGTATTACCCACGGTATGGGTTACAAAGGAGCAGGAAATCTCGCTTCTCTAGCGGCTGCCCGGGTGGTTTCTACTTTTGGGGCGCGTTTACAAACCGAGGAAATTCAATCCCTGCGCGATTCGATCGTTTTGGGATAGGTTTTGTCAGTGATCAGCTTGTAGTCAGTAGTCAGGTTTTTTCTCCCTGCTCCCTGCTCATAGTCTTAACGAGTAATTTAGATAGGGTTTGCTGAATAAATTTGAAATGTAGGCAAAGTAAGGGTTTTGGGGCTTTTCTCGCGAAACAGGTGCAAGATTTTGAGAGAATCGTCGTTCAAAACCTTGCGTCTTCATCGGCCCGCGTCCTGTAGGGGCGAAGCATTCGGGCAATAACCTATCGGTGAAAACGTAGATTTTCTATCCGAATGCTTCGCCCGTACTTATTCAGCAAACCCTAGATAGTCATACTAAATCCTGTTTAAAAGGTATAGGAGAGTGGGGAGAAGGGAGCGGGTTTTTCAAGTTGGATTGGGAGTTAATCATGCTATTAAAAACCGATTCAGTATAACGTTTCCGTTAGACATCAGACACTAATGGTAAACGACGAATACGAATACGGCTTGGCTCAACCGTAATGGCTGATCCTTGTTCTAAATCGTCCTCGCACTCAGCGATTACTGTCAACAAAAGATTCGTAAGTGCTTGGGCGCGTAATCTTTCAACCCGAATGCGAATGACTGAAGGAGTATTCGCCACATCAAGTGCCAGCAATGTATGGAAATCCGCATCGAGAGTAGCAACAACCCGTCCCTCGTCTCTAGCCCTTTGGATAATGTCTGAGTCTTCAGCTTCAGACATCCCTATTTCACCAACATGAATAGTGTCGATCCCAGCATCACATAATAAAGTTGCCGCAGAAAGCGGTAGTCCCTGATCAAGCAACAGCTTCATAGCGATTAGGAAGTTCAATGATGCGATCATCCAAGTAGGAAGAGGCAAAAATTAGGGCTTGTCGAATATCTTCATCCTCCAGTTCGGGAAACTCTTGATGTAATTCTGCTCGATCGGGATAAGTTGCCAGTAGCTCAATCACTCGACGAACCGTAAGGCGAAGATTACGAATGCAGGGTTGCCCATTCATACGGTTTGGATGGCTCGTAATACGATCTAGTTTCATTAGAGTAATTCTATTTCTTCATGATCATTTTAACCTTTAGCGGGGTAAGCAATGCCTGAAAAACATCCTCCACATATCCATTCTCCGTCATCAGATAAACCGTCACCCATACTATCTTTATATCACGTCCAAAAGCCTGTTAGTCAGATTAGCCCACACCACACTTTAACCCACAGTTTTAATCAATGGGCATGGTGCGTTCCCCAAAATCGATCAGTGGAGCAGTGGGAGCCACATTAGGGAACGCACCCTACGGCGATAGCGTACTGCTACGCAGTGCCTTCGGCATCGCACTGATGCTTTTAGAATCGCAATACCTCATAGCGTTCCTCCCGAAAACAGCCAAAACAGCCATACAACATAATGAAGGATCACGATCGCCCAAAAAGTGACTTGATAAGACTTTTTCTGACCTTTATGGCGCAATATTCGCTGGGCAATAAACCCGCCCAACCATCCACCTGCAAGTTCACACAGATGTAGCGTTTGTTCAGAAGTTCGCCAATCCTTTCGTTTAGCACGAGATTTATCATCTGCGTATAGAGCGTAAGTCACTAAACTCATTACGGGATAAAGAATCAGTGGAATGGGATTGCGTGTCGTCCATGTAAAATGAATAGCTCCAAACAAAGGCAGAAGCGACAACAGAACTACCTCAACTATCGGAAAGCTTGAAATGATGGCATCAGAGGGTTTAGTTCGACTACTTGAAGGTTCTGACTTGTTTCTTGCTCCCAGAATAAATGCGTTGTAAGCTCGAACTTTGCCATCTGAGTCAACTATGCAGTGGTAATAAATCGTGTCGTTTTCTTGTGGACGACGGGTTGCATCTTTAACTTCAGAAATATGCAAAAAAACTTCTTGACTCCCATCAACGGGTTGAATAAAACCAAATCCACGCTCATCTTTCCATTTTGTAAGCTTTCCACTGCGGAGACCGGATTGCATAAAAAATCTCAATAACGAAAACTTTGTGGTTCTAACAAATCATCTTCAAGGACAGCCACAACCAAAAAACGAAGCAGCCCAACTACATATTATAGGTCAACTTTCTGCATAAAACTCTCTGAGGCAACGATATGGTTCAACTTTCGGTATAACACTCCATTTAGGCGCGATTGCCAGAACTTTTCCCTATATCACCCCCAAAAGCCTGTTAGCCAGATTAGCATATTGCCAAAAACCTTGTTTAACTAAATTCCTGACAATTAGGCTCATTCTAGCGATGATTCTTCGATCTGACCGCACCCATTGACAAAAATTTACAATTATTCGACCTTTAGCGATCGCTATCGGGGGATAGTTGTTTTTTGTTACAGCAGTGGGGAGAAGGGAGCGGGTTTTTCAAGTTGAATTGGCAGTTAATCATACTATTAAAAACCGATTCAGTATAAAGACCCCGTTATGCCGTGTCCCTACAGATAGACTTCAACGGCCCTAGCATTCGGCGCGTCACGGAATAAAAATGCGTCTTGCGCCTTGATAATCTTCAATATCAACTACAATATCAACCAAACGGTTAACGCAACGATCTCGATAATCTGGCTCGGCAAGTAGTCGCTCAATATTACCGATTGTCACGACGGGTAATGATGTGGGGGTATTTTCCTCCCGCATCACTTGCTCCAGGGAATCTTTGCCTTTCATACTTCGGTTAGCGGTGATCAGGATCATCTGATTGGCTTGGGCATACCGCCAAACAACGCGATCATCGCTCGTGACAGCTAACCCAACTTCTTCAAACAGAATAAAACGAATCGAGATCAAGTCAAGCCAACCACTCGCAGCAAGGCCACCGGCGAGGACAACAGAATGCCCTCGTAAGTTATGATCAACTAGAAAATTCATGCCCGTGATGCCAACTTGGCTTTTTCCGCTTGAAGTTTTGCTCGAATGGCTTCTGTGCCTGGTTTTGGCGGCTTAGCAGCAATACGGGCAACTCGCTCACGATTTTGCTCTTCATAATATTGTCGCAGTTCTTCAGCTTCTTTGAGAACTTGCTGGTACTCAGCTTCTACATCCGCACGATGAGCCTCAATATAAGCCAGGGCAGCGTTAATTTGCTCTTCCGTCAGATCAAATAATCCCTGAATGAACTTAGGTGGATATTGAGCAGTCACATAATCCATCACATCGTAGAGGGTGATGCGGGTTCCTGCGATCGTCAGTCCCCGCTCTGTACGAATGATAGCGGTTTGTTCATTTGATGCGAGCGTCATAGCCAAAGCCCCCTAAGGGCTGCGTTCACTAACTCGTATTTTATCAAAAATATAAAGTTGCCGCAGAAAAATGCCTGAAAGACATCCCCTACACATCCATTCTCAGTCATCAGATAAACCGTCACCCGTATTATCTTTATATCACGTCCAAAAGCGTGTTAGCCAGATTAGCCCACACCGTACTTAAACCCACAGTTTCAATCAATGGGCATGGTGCGTTCCCCAAAATCGATCGCTGGAGCAGTGGGAGTCACATTAGGGAACGCACCCTACAAGATCGGCGATCGCGCTTTGCATCCATCATAACCGATAGTGGATACCTCAGTTCCTTGTGCAAGCGGATTGTGATACAGCGATTTGCACTACTCACTGAGCAAACTGAATCTGAACCAAAAATGCTCCAGAGTTATCATCAAAATATGCTTCAAAATAGCTATCATCTACAATTCGTTTCCACTCATCTTCCCTCTGTTTTACTGTAACCTTGCCTGAACCATAAGTTTCATCAAGTTCTTTTTGAGAGAGTATGTAAGCACTTTCCGCATCCTTGTTAAGCACAGCATCGTTGACAACTAGCCAGAGTTTTCCTCCTTTTTCGCTCTTGATTGAAGCATTTCTTCCTATTACGCTAATATTTTTAGGTTTAGGGTTAGTCTTGCTCAGGTCCTCTGTAGTGATACAGGCAAGTAAAACACCATAGTTGTTATCTGGTGAAATTAGGTACTGCTTTATTCGTAAATCTTTATAACCTAAAGGCTGCCCGCCTTCAGGTTCCATCCATCCCAATCTTGGGTATTTATGGGTATAGGCAGCCTCAACCAGTCGATGAATAGCAAGATTAATTGAACCAGTTGCTGTAATTTTTACTTCTTGACCAGGCTTAATTTCTAAACCAGTATTTAGCCACAGTTTATTTGCCGGTAAAAGCACAGTCTCTTTTCTACTGGACAAATAACTTTGAATTGAAGGGAAACTAGATAAGAAGAGCAGTGGAATAATCATCCACAGTGGTAGTTTTAAATTAATGATTTTCTGAAGGCTTTCACTGACTTCAGATAACTTGGATAAGTTTTCAATTAGAATTTTAAGCATTTCATTCCCCATATCACGACCAAAAGCGTGTTAGCCAGATTAGCATATTGCCAAAAACCTTGTTTAACTAAATTCCTGACAATTAGGCTCATTCTAGCGATGATTCTTCGATCTGACCGCACCCCTTGACAAAAACTTACAATTATTCGACTTTTAGCGATCGCTATCGGGGGATAGTTGTTTTTTGTTACAGCAGTATGGAGCAGCCTAATCCAGATTATCGCCCACAGGAAACCAATCTTCATCGAGAATTTGTTCAAGGGAACCAAGAGGAATAGCGGGGAAAGTATCGAGGGGTAATTGAGAGCGGTCACTGGCATTTTTTCGGGCTGAAAGATAACATTCATCAAAAATTTCCAAAAGATAAGGTTTCAGACTAGGACTATCTTTAAGTTCATCTAATATATCGAGACGAAAAGTTCTAATCTCTCCCTTGCAGTGACCTTCGTTTCTCTCTCTTTCTGCTCCCCAATATTTGAGTTTAAGTAAATGTTCTAATAATCGGGTTAACAGACTTTTGATTGTGCGCTTTTCACTCCTTCCCATACTTGCTAATTCCTCTAGTAAATTCTCTAAATCTACCCGCTCAAACTGTCTGGCTTGCAGTTGATTAATAGTAGTTCTAATCCAGAGATAAAAGTCTTCTTCGTACTGGGTTTTATTATCCATAATTTACCTCTATATATTACTCGTGGTTATTAGTGGGAAACCAATCTTCATCGAGAATTTGTTCAAGGGAACCAATGGGAATAGGGGGGAAAGTATCAAGGGGTAATTGAGTTCTAACTTGAGCCTCTTTTCTAGCAAATTGATAGCATTCCTCAAAGATTTCCAGAATATAGGGTTTCAAACTAGGGCTATCTTTAATTTCTTCGATTATTTGTCGGCGAAAGTTGAGAATTTCTCCCTTCCAGTGACCCTCATTTCTAGATTTTTCTCCTGTCCAGTAAGTTAGTTTCAGCAAATGTACCAGTAATTGAATCAAAAGATTTTCGATTTTGCGCTTTTCACTCCTTCCCATACTTGCTAATTCCTCCAGTAAATTCTCTAAATCTACCCGCTCAAACTGTCTGGCTTGCAGTTGATTAATAGTAGTTCTAATCCAGAGATAAAAGTCTTGTTCGTACAGAGTTTTATTGTCCATAGATACTTAGTTAAACTGAATAAAACGCGGATAATCATCAAAATTAACTATACAAACTAGCCACATATTCACCGTAGCCATTATAGGGCAGAGTTTCGATAATTTCCCAAGATAAATCACTTCTACTGCCGATAAATTTCTCCGTTGCTTGCGACCAACGGGGATGGGGTTTACTGGGGTTCACATTAGCCTCAAAATCGTATTCGTGAGCGTCAATTGTGTTCCAGTAGGTGGCGGGTTGTTTGGCGGTAAATTCAATTTTTACTATCGATTTTGCTCCTTTAAAACCGTATTTCCAAGGAATAACCATTCGCAAGGGTGCGCCGTGTTGTTTGGGTAAATCATGCCCGAAAATTCCCACAGCAAAGAAAGCTAATTCGTTGGCCATTTCTTCAATTCTTAAACCTTCTGTATAGGGCCAGGGTAAGGCTCCTAAATGTAATCCTGGCCCCTTGGTAATTTCGGGATCATAAAAGGAGGTAAAACGGACGAATTTAGCTTCCGGTTTTGGTTCCACTGCTGCGATTAAAGCACTCATGGGAAAACCCAGCCAAGGTAACACCATTGACCAAGCTTCCACACAACGAAAACGATAGATTCTTTCTTCGAGAGGGAAGGTTTTTTTAATAGTATCTATATCGTAGGTCTGGGGATTTTTTACCAATCCTCCCACTTCTACCGTCCAGGGATTCGTCGGTAATTTCTGCGCTTTTAACCAGATATTTTTCCCCCCTCCGAACTCATAAAAATTGTTATATCTCCCCGCTACAGTTTCGGCAACTATGGGGCGATTTACCGTTAAAAAATTCGGATTCTTGCTGAACCCTGCAATTTTAGGTAATTGCAAACTTTTTTCTAAAGCTTCCGAGGAGGAGGATTTACCACAAGCGGTTAATAATAGGGAACTACCCGCAATTCCTGTCCCGATTAACCCCTGTAAAAAGCGACGACGGTTAAAATAAACACTTTCGGAAGTAACTTCATTTTCGGAAATTTGCCAGGATTTAGCTAAACGAATTAAGACCATAATTATCCCCAATTTTATTGACAAAAAAGCAGAGTTATGATATATGATACCACAACTCTGATTGTACAATATTTTGTCAGTTTTTTTAAGAAATTTCGGCGAGCATCGGGGCAGTCACCAGAGGTTCCCGTCGTCCTTTTAAGACCATGGGAACTCCTCGCGAGGGAGCAAGGGTGACACCGCGGCGGCTGGGTTTTTCGGGGGTATTATTAACTAGAGTTAACTGATAATTGGCCAAAATTGTGGCGATAGCGATTTTCATCTCGTAGATAGCTAAAACTTCCCCAATACAACGACGCGCTCCACCACCAAAAGGCATATATTCGTAGGGGGTGAATTGTTTTTCTAAAAAGCGTTCTGGTTTAAAAGTATGGGAATCGGGGAAAGTTTGCTCCCGGTGGTGAGCTAGATAAATACAACCCATAAGAATTGTCCCTTTTTCTAAAGGATAACCATCTAGTTCTACCGGTTCTTGCACTACTCGCGGAAAAGTTAACATTCCCACGGGATGAATGCGTAAAGTTTCCGAACAAACCGCCGAAAGATAGGGTAATCGAGTTATATCAATGGGGTTAGGATTATCTCCTAAAGTGGCTATTTCTTGCAGAATTTTTGCTTTAATTTCTGGATAGCGATGGGTCCAGTAGAGCGCCCAAGACATAGCAGTGGCTGTGGTTTCATGACCGGCGAATAATAAGGTCATTAATTCATCGCGCAATTCCTTATCGCTCATCGGGTTGTCTTCTTCATCCCGGGCCGACATCAGTAGTGATAAAATATCGGTACGATTGGGGTTAGGATTAGCTTTTCTTTCGGCAATTTCTGTGTAGATAATATCATCAATTTTTTCTTGGGAACGCCGGTATTTTCCCCAGGGACTCCAAGCACCCAAATCAGCCCGCAAAATTGGAAAAAATAACAAAGAAGCCATCACCGGAGAGTTAAAAATATCGAGCATTTCAGCCAGAATTTTTTTCAGGGTTTGATAACGTTCCCCTTGACTAATTCCAAAAACTGCCTCCATAATTACTTGTAAAGCAATCGCTGTGGTCGCTGAACGGGCCTTAAAAGGTTGATTTTGGGGCAATTCTGCCATTACTCTTAGGGTAATATCGCGGATTAAATCGCCGTAGAAACGCATTCTTTCCCCGTGAAAAGGTGGCAATAAAAGCTGACGGCGTTTTTTATGGATGTCCCCGTCTAACATGACGACGGAATAATCACCAATAATCGGGGCAATAATCCGATTTGCTTCCCCCGGTGCCGAGAATTGTTTACGATCATTAGTTAAAATTTGTTGTAGGGCCGAAGGACTACTGACAAAGATAAAATTATCTACAGTTAAACCCACTTTTGTGCTAAAAATATCGCCATGCTTGCGGGCGGCATTTTCCATAAAACCCACGGGATTAATGATCCATTGTGCCATTTGCACGAAGGTGGGGGCTTTGACCTTGGGGAGGATTTTCATAGATTGATTGCTATATCCAATGCTAATTATTTCTAATTGTGACATTTTTTCTCCAGAGACGGCAAGGTGTAATAGGCTGCCCGCGCATTTGAATTGCTTATTGAGATTAGGCAAGAGGCAAGAGGCAAAAGTAAAGGGATTAGGGGAGATTCAGCTAATCTAAGGATAGGCGGTTAAAATGCGTCCTAGCTTATCAGGTAAACAGCAAAAATTATCGGGCTGTTGCTTGTCTTATCTTCTCGGAGAGAGGGGGATTTTCTGGGAATTTTCAGGATTGGCTTTCTGGTCTAAACAATGATAATCGGGGTAGAATAGCCCCAGTTCTATTTAATTCGCTTCTATAGTTCAATCTCTCTTTTTTCATTCCTTATAGGGACTTTTTATGATTATTTCCAAGTTTTTGCCCTTAGGAAAAACTGTGATTATCAGGCATTTACTGTTATTAACTACATTTAGCCTTGTTTTTTTCCTGACTACTCCCCCCGCTTTTGCCCTCGAATCCAGTGCCTCCACCGGTTTTAACCCTCAAACTATTCTTTTCCATGCCTTAACTTGGGTGGATAGTTTGGGGGCTGTGGGAGCGATCGCGTTTATAATTATCTATATTCTAGCTACTGTGGCCTTTTTTCCAGGTTCAATCCTAACTTTAGGGGCTGGTGTGGTTTTTGGCTTGGTTTTAGGCTCTTTTTACGTCTTTATCGGGGCAACTATCGGTGCTACTGCCGCTTTTCTGGTGGGACGTTATCTGGCTAGGGGTTGGGTGGCGGAAAAAATTCAAGGTAATAATAAATTTCAAGCTATCGATGAAGCTGTGAGGAAAGAAGGTTTAAAAATAGTGCTTTTAACCCGTTTATCTCCCATATTTCCCTTTACTCTGCTCAATTATGCCTATGGTGTCACCGGGGTTTCTCTGAAAGATTATCTACTAGGTTGCGCGGGCATGATTCCGGGGACGATAATGTATGTCTATATTGGCTCTTTAGCGGGCAATCTTGCCACTATCGGGACTTCGGCACCAGCCACTAACCCAGTTTTATCATGGACTATTCGTCTTATCGGTTTTATCGCTACTGTTGCTGTCACCCTCTACGTCACAAAAATTGCCCGTCAGGCCCTGGCATCAGTTATCAGTGAGTAAACCCCTCAATTGCCCTCCCCACCCCACTCCGCCCTTGAGTGGGGACTGACGCGGATTTGTTGACAGGGACTAAAAGAGAGCCGGTGCTGAGAAGTAAGTCCATGGTTGCCAATCGCTTCTAGGTGTTGAGCAGTGCCATAACCCTTGTGACGAGGGAGGCCATAATCGGGATAGCGTCCGTGCCAACGAGTCATTAAGTCATCGCGCCAGACTTTCGCTACGATACTAGCCGCCGCAATTACTGGGGATTTTTGATCTCCCTGAATTACCGCCTTTTGGGGGATTGACAAATCTTTAATAATGTGCTTGCCATCGATCCAGCAGAGACCGGGGGAAAGGGGTAATTTCCCGATAGCTCTGCTCATTGCCAGTAGGGAGGCATGAAAAATATTCAAGCGATCGATCTCTTTCACCGTAGCATAACCGATGCGACAAACAAAATCCCGTTGTATTTGCCAGCTCAATTTTTGCCGTTTTTGGGGGCTAAGTTGCTTACTATCTTTTACCCCCAACTCCCACAGCCGCGCAAAACCAGAGGGGACAGTGACCACTACCGCCGCCACCACGGGGCCAAATAAAGCCCCGCGCCCCACCTCATCGACACCGGCAATTAAGAGTTCTGCGCTCATGACTCATCGGCAGTGGCGGAGGAACGACGACGACGACGACCCAGCACTGCGGTTTCAGCCTCTAGTTGTGGCTCCTCTGTCACCTCGGCGCTCACCGGGGTCTCTAAAGGAATGACTTCGCCGAGAAAAACTGGAGTTTCGGTCGTAATCGGTTCCGGCGTAAAAGTCACTGGTGGACTAGCTTCTTGGTTGATTTCCTGACTAACTTCGCTAGTGGTGGAACGACGACGACGGCGCACCAAGGGACGATTTTCAGCTTCCTCGCCAGTTTCCGTCGCCTCTACTGGGGCGGCGGCGGCTGTGTCCTCGACTTCTAGGGTAGGAGTCAAGGATATTTCAGGAGTGGGAGGCGTTTCTGGGTTTTCCGCCTCCCTTTCCCCTGCCAGTTTCACGGAAACAATCACCGATTTCGGGTCTTTAAACTCCTTATCCACCAGAATCAGGGGAGAAATGCCCATTAAAGAATAAACTTCCTGTTCTACCTCGGTCATTTCCACGGAAACCCGCTCCCGTTCGCTGACGGGGATATTTTTGGCGGTGCTGGCATCTTCTCCTCGTTTCGAGAGACGGGCGGGGCGTTCTCGTTTTTCCTCAAGGCGTTGTGGTTCTGATTCCGGCTCGATTTCGTTGTTAATAGCGTTAGTAGAGGCTTTTTCGCTCCGTTCCTCTTTTAGCAACAGTTCCGAGGGACGACGGCGACGGCGACGGCGAGAATTATTAACCTGTTCTTGATAGTTGGGGTGGAAGGAAAGATCCATCCCTTGGGCGTTTTCTTCGGCCTCAAATTCGGAGAAAACTTCTAGATAGGGTTCGGCAGCTGCAACGCTAGGAGCGCTCTTATCGGGTAGAACTTTTGTATTAGTCGGGGCAACGACAAAGGTTTCTCTTTCCGCGCGGCTAACGGTGGGGGTTTCTAGGGCGATGGCGTTGCCTTCTCCGGGTAGATGGGCTAAATGGCCCAGTCCGCCGCAATGGTCACAGGTTTTGCCGAATAATTCATAAATGTTTTTCCCCTGACGCTTACGAGTTAATTCCACTAACCCCAATTCCGATAATTGGGCAATCTGGGGCCGGGCCTTATCGCTTTTCAAGGCCTTATTAAACAATTCCAGCAGTTTCAACTGGTCGCGACGGGAATCCATATCGATGAAGTCCACCACCACCACACCGCCGATATTTCTCAAGCGCAGTTGTCGGGCGATTTCTGTGGCGGCCTCGCTATTAGTCCAGAGTACGGTTTCTCGGGCCGTGGCCGAACGGGTAAAGGAACCGGAGTTAACATCAATTACCGTTAAAGCTTCCGTCGGTTCGATGATAATGTAGCCGCCAGATGGTAAATCAACCCGGGGTTTCAGGGCCTCGCGAATGGCGGCGTTAACCCGGAAATAGTCGAGAATTGGCTGGGTTTCCCGATGGGAGTCGATATAAACCCCTTCGAGAGCTTTGCCGCCGCCCCAGTTCGTCAATTGTTGTTTAACTCGTTTTACCGCCACCGGGTTATCCACAACAATGCGATTGACATCGGCACTGTACATATCCCGCAAAACCCTTTGAATAAAGTCATCATCGCGGTTCAGCAGGGCCGGGGCGCGGCTGCTGACGGCCATCTGTTGGATACTCTCCCACTGTTTTTGCAGAAATTCCAAATCCTCGATAATCGCTTCTTCCGCTTTGCCTTCGGCCTCGGTGCGTACCAGCAAACCCATCCCCGCTGGTTTGACCAAAATCCCTAAAGCTCGTAAACGGGAGCGCTCGTCTTCACTGCGGATGCGACGGGAGAGATTCACCCCGCGACCATTGGGCATCAATACCAGATAACGGCCCGGGAGAGTGACATTTCCCGTTAGTCGCGGTCCCTTATTGCCGGTGGGTTCTTTCATTACCTGTACCAGCACTTTTTGCTGGGGGGCCAGTAATTCGGTGATAGCACCGGCAGTTTTTTTCAGTCTTAAGGGGCCCAGGTCGGTGACATGGATAAAGCCATTGCGTTCCGCATCGCCAATATTGACAAAGGCCGCATCTATCCCGGGTATGACATTTTCTACTAATCCTAGATAGATGTCGGCCACCTGCTGATTACCTGTGGCTACAACTAATTCCTGAATTTGATCTTCCCAAAAAACAGCCGCTATATGGTGTTGTTCGGCTATGATTATTTGTTTTGGCATTCAATTTCCTCAATCTTTCGGTTTCAAAAGCGACGGACTATGGGCTATTTGTCTATGCTTTGAGGCTACTTCTGGAAATCTGGTCTTGTTAAGAAAGTTCTAAGAAGATGAGTCCGCATCGTTAAAGCCTCATCTTGATGTTCATCTGCCTCTCAGACGTGGGAACTGAGTCTTGGTTTCAGTTGTTAAGTCTGTTTGGCAAGTGCCGGCTTGACCCACAATTAGGTAAGCACAGCCAGGAGACGAGATTTTCAATTAATCCCTGAGTCTTGCTCGATAACAGCATTTTTTATCCGTTTCCGCCGTTTCTGTCTATCAGAATCTAGGAAAAAAGGAGTTTTTGAGTTACTCCCCTCGGCAACAGGTTTCTGTGGAAGGGAAAATAGCGCACTTTTCGATTTTCCAAAAACCACGATTCTTTTAAGAAATGCTTTAATCGAGTCTTATAGACGACTATAACTCACTCGGTCACTCTCTGACAATACGATGATCGGGGAAAAATGATCGATTAACAGTTGACTGGAGATACTGACCATAAAGCACTAAGGGACTTGCGTGGGAATAATATCCCAGCCAGAAAATCGCTCTGTAGAAGAATCAGACCGGCCAGATGGCATATTATCAAAGCGCAAGTCCCTTAGCTGCGGAGGCGCTCGAAGGCTCTCCCCCTACTTAGAGTGATCAGCAAACCTGAACGCTCGGAGGGCGCAAGCATTGCGCCCCTACAGTAACGGATTTTGTCCACAATGTAGGGGCGAACTGCGTTCGCCCAAAAGGTAGATTATCAAAGCGCAAGTCCCTAAATAATCACTCATAATCTAGTATGACCTGCACCCATTTGGGCGGACGAGAAATCGGATTACCAAGGCGATCAAGAACTAATAACGCCACTAAATGCACGGCGAATAAGTATAATAAACTATTGACAAATATACCCACAACTGCTATCGATTGCACTTGCAGCAGCGTCGGTTTAGCGAGAATCCCTAACCAGGTGAAAATCCAATCAATAAAATTAGTCGCTTGGGTAATCACATATAACCAGAGATTTTCGCCTAAAAGAATTGAAAACAGCCAAAAACGAAAGAATAAACCAAAAGCACCCAACAGTCCCCCAGTCAAGATAGAAAATTCCCAGCGCGCACCCCGGCGCCAGCATAGCCCCAATTGTACCCCCATCAGGCCGTGGGGAATCAAAAAGACAATACTGCGAGTCGGTCCCATCAACACCGACAAAAGTAAACTAGAAACTAATGCTGTCATCCAAGCACAGCGAGCGCCCCAACGTAAATAGGCTAAAGCGACAGGAATCGGGAAGAAAACCCTTAATAACGGTCCGAGGGGAAAATAATAATCAATTAACCAGATTAAACTGGTAGCACTGGCCAAAAAAGCCGTTTCCACCGTGATCAGGGTAGCGATAGACTTGAGAGGAGATGGTTGGATAGGTTTGGCAGTGGGTTTATCTAGGGGTTTCCCCTCTTCCCCCAGATCTGCCCAATTGGTTTCATCTATTGTCTCTTCTGAGGATTGAGCGGGAGAATTAGCGTTAGAATCATTCATTCTATCAGTTATCCGGTGGTCGGGACGGGTTGGCCGGCTATTCTTAGCTTAGACTTGCGACTCCCAGTCAGGCAAGAGGCAAAAAATAAGTAGGTAGGTGTTAAAAATTGTCAACCCCCCCTTATTAAGCTATCGATTAGTCAGATCTTTCTTAACAAAAAGAGAAGAAACTTAAAAAAAGGGGAAACGATTGATAAGTATAGTTTTGAAAGAAGGAATTAAGGTGGAGGTGAGCAAAAAAATGGAGAAATGGGCAGCCCAAGAATTACAGTATGCAGACCTAGGGGACACGAGAAGAAAGAAAGGATTAATCAGTATCGTGGAAAACTTGGCCAGCCAACCTAGTATAAGTGTCTCACAAGTATCGGGAAATCTAGCCGCCGCCAGTGCCACCTAAGACTTTTGGAACTAATTGCCGCCCAAGCTAAAAGTACAGTAGAAAGAATCAAAGAACATCCAATAGTTTTGGCAGTTCAAGACACAACCAGTTTAAACTTAATAATTGCTTCTCTTGGGGTTTTTTAGGGAGAAAAGGTGACGATGAACCCAGCGTTGAAACTATGAAACTATTTGGTTGGGACTGCGAAGGTTAGATGATATCAGCGAGACTTGGAAACTATCGGATCAAATTAGTTCCCCCATAGAACTCCCTTGAGCCATCCGGCACACTTTTTTCTTTTTGTCAAATTTTATGTTAAGAAAGATGTAAGTAATGGATAGCTTAATAAGGGGGAATCTGACAATTTTTAAAACCTACCTACTTAGCTATCTAGGGACTATTTCTGATAAGATTTAATTTTATACTCCCATCTCCCATGTCGTTAATTCAATGGTATCCCGGTCATATTGCCAAAGCGGAAAGAAAACTCAAGGAACATCTTAAACTCGTGGATGTAGTCTTAGAAGTGCGCGATGCTCGCATTCCCTTAGCTTCCCATCATCCGCAGGTGGACGATTGGATTGGCAATAAACCGCGCTTGTTAATCTTAAATCGTCTCGATATGATTCCCGAATCTGCCCAGCAACAATGGGTAACATGGTTTAAAAGTCAAGGAGAAACCGTCTATTTTACTAACGCTAAACAGGGAGAAAGAGTTAAAGCAATTATCAAAGCGGCGGAAAAAATTGGCGATGAAATTAACCAAAAACGTCAAATAAGAGGAATGTTACCGCGTCCAGTGCGCGCCGTGGTGATCGGGTTTCCCAATGTGGGCAAATCTGCCCTGATTAACCGTTTATTAGGGCGAAAAGTCGTCGCCAGCGCCCGCAGGGCCGGAGTAACGCGACAATTACAATGGGTACGAATTTCCGACACCTTAGAATTATTAGACGCGCCGGGGGTGATTCCTTCCCGTTTAGAAAATCAAAAGGATGCGGTGAAATTAGCTATCTGTGAGGATATTGGGGATGCTGGTTATGATAACCAAAGGATAGCGGCGGCTTTTGTCGATTTATTAATAGAATTACAGTATGAAGGACTTTTACAATCTCGTTATGGGTTGAATACTCTAGACATGACCGGGGAAGATTTTATCGAAAAATTGGCCAATCTCAAATATCAAGAGGATAAAGAAAGGGCAGCCATGCAGTTACTCAATGATTTTCGGAAGGGAATAATCGGGGCTATCCCCTTAGAATTGCCCCCTTCCTCTTGAAATAGCCTGTTTTTAACTCAATTAGGTCAATAGTCGCCGCTAATAGACCGGTTAATTCCCGAATTGGTCAAAATTACCGCCTGTTAGTCCACTGAGTTTCAGATAAGATTAAAGAAATCGGTAAAGTTGCGAGGATCGATCGAACTGTGAAGGAAGATAGGGAATAAACGACAGAGATAAAAAGTAACCGTTCAGGGGGGTTTCATAGCAAATCCGTTTTTGATAGTGGGAAGTGGGATTAACTGGGAATCCAACTGTAAAAACCCAGTTATGGATTGTTTCCCCCCGCTCCCCTATACCTTTTAAACAGGATTTTGTATTACTAGGGTTTGCCAATCTGGGTTTTAAATGACTTGTGAAACAGCTGCAATACAAGCAAAACACATTTATATATAGACATACCGAGTTGGGTTAGACCAAAAAATATACGAGAAAATATTTACTGAAGATTAGACATCTCCAAGAGCGACAACCCAATCACGGCTCGCCTTGACACCTTGTACTAACAAAGTAGTTTAATGGCTAAAATCTATGTCTTTCGCTACTATCATTTCTCTGCCTAGAGTCCTAGAAGAGCGATATAGTTCTTCTCGTTGTGCCAGCAAGTTTGAGGGAGCCTTTATCTTTTCGTTGATTTTAACAAATATCTATTAATTATTGTTAAGTATTAGAGATTTAAAAAAATTATAACGATAGAATGGGTTCGAGGCTTAGATGGGCTGTAGAGCAGGGTAGTTATTTATTTAAAGACTTAAGAATGCAGTCTTTTTGTCTGATCTTGGTTGGGATGTAAAATCATGAATAAACATCTCCGTTATTCACCGTTGACAGGGCTAAGTGCCACGTTGTTGAGCCTAGTTTCCCTCTTAAATCCTTCCGGTAGTGCTGGGGCTGTTACCTGTACCCCGGAACAAATAAATTCTCCAGAAGTTAAATCTAAAATTGAACAGATCAAGACTAAAACCTTGTCACAACAGTTACAAATAGTTAATCAATGGAGTAAAGACTTATATCCCCTGAGCGATTGGGAAGGAAAACGACAGGAGCCGATCTTCTGTTCGGTAATTGCCGCGGTTCAAGAATCGACCGTACCCTTAGAAGTCAGGAAAAATGCCGCTTATGTTTTGAGGGGCATCGGCACAGGGGCAGAAGATGCCATACTCCCACTAAAAGAGCTGCTGCTCGATCCCTCTCAACCCCCCGAAATGCGTAAAAGTGTCATTTGGGCGTTGCGAGGTATTGGGGCAGCCCCCGTAGTCCATGAACTGGTACAGGTGCTAAAAAACCCAGATAATAACGATGAACTGCGGGGATTAGCGATAGAAACCCTCTTGAGTTTTACCGATAAAAATGTACCTAAAAATGCGGGTGTGATTCCGATACTCGAAGCTATCCTGAAACAAGATACCAATAGTCATCTGCGCGCCAGTGCGGCCAAAGCTTTAGGACAAATTGTCACACCAGACCTAGCTTTAGTAGAACTTTTTGATCAAGCTTTAGGTGACCCCTCTTGGGTTGTCCGCAAAGAAGCCGCCGATGCTTTAGGCAGAATCGCCCAAAATAGCCAAGATAGCGGGATTCGTAAAGCTCTTCAAGAGACTATCCCCAGACTTCGCACGGCTTTAGACGACCAAAATTATACCCTACGCTCCTATGTCGTTTCCGCTTTAGGACAGATCGGGGGCAATGATCGCGAAACCCTAACTAAACTGCATGACATCCTAGAAAACGATCCTAATCCGTTAGTCAGAGGTGATGCTGCCGCCGCTTTGGGGATACTAATAGCACAAAAAGATACTTTTGATTTCAACGGCGATCAAAAAACCCTCGAAAGTCTGATCAAAGCTTTGGATGAAGAACAGCCCAAAGCTGCTCAAGCGATAGCGGCGATCGCTCAGAGTTTTCCCGATCAGGCCCGGAACAACAAAATCGATGTTAAGAAAGCGAGCGATTCTTTGAATGAAGCCTTGGCAGCCCTGAAAGAGAAGCAGTCTCTTTATGAACAGGAGATTAGAAAAACCGAGCAACAGCTAGAGATTCTCAGAATGATCCAAGCAGAACAGTTTATCCTACACGATATACTCAAAAATCCCTGGGCATGGGCCGTGGTGATTGTACTGAGTTCCTGCGGTGGAATGTTCTGGTTAAAACCACTCTGGTTATTGAAACTCGATGAAGGTTTGTTAGGGGCATTGGAAACCTCAGCAAAGATTAGCAATCCGCTCGTTTCCGCGATCGGTTCTGTAACGGTGACTTTTTTACGTTTACTCTCTCCCCTCAAATATCATGGACGAGTTTTAGATGCCTGGGTCGGGGTTCACATCAAATCGGTACAAGAAGCCTTTCAACAAAAAGATACGGTAGAAAAACGGCTGGTTCACGTTCCCAGTCCGGTCATTTTGAATGACCGGACGACCATCGCCCAACTCACCCCCAAACACCTGCAAACTACCTTTGCCACACGAAAACACCTGTTGATTTGGGGTGAAGGCGGTTCAGGCAAAACCAGTCTTGCCTGTCAGATTGCCCAATGGGCGATGTCCGAGGACGAAAACGAGCGAATCCTTAAACATCGAATGTTACCGGTACTGATCGAAGACGATCTCGATCCCGATCACGATAAATGTCCCTTTACCGATGCGATTCTGGGACAACTCAACGACGAGTTAGGACAAGATACTGAACCCATTTCGGCCAAACTTCTGGAACAACTGCTCAGAAAACAACGCATCCTCGTTATTGTCGATCATCTCTCGGAAATGAGCGCCGAAACCCGCGAACTCATCCGCCCGGAAATGCCCGATTGTCCTGCCAACGCTTTGTTAATTACCTCCCGCACGCGGGAAGTACTTGGTCACGTCGTCAAAACTACCATTCAACCCCTACGGATTGAAGGTAATCACCTATCATCCTTCATGGATGCTTATCTGAGGGAACGAGGCAAACGAGAACTCTTTCCCGATCCCGAATTCTTCGATGCCTGTCGTCACCTATCTCAGATCGTCGATCGCGGCAATATCACCCTCCTCTTGGCGAAACTTTATGCCGAACAAATGATCGCCTCTAAAGTGGAATCAGCCCAAACTCTGACCGCTTCCTTGCCCGATAACGTCCCCGATTTAATGCTTCACTATGTTAACGAACTGAATCGAGATGTCCACAAAGATAAACTAGAAGATCGCATAGTACAGAAAACAGCGAAAATTGTGGCTTGGGAATGCTTGAAAAGTACCTATAAGCCGAACACCGCCGCAATTGAAGATATTTTGCTGGCTTTGGCCGATAATACCGCAGAAATTCGCCTAAAATATCTGGAACAACGCCTACATCTTATCCAAATCGTCGGACCTGCCCAAGATCGTCTCCGTTTCGCTCTCGATCCCATCGCTGAATATTTAGCGGCTTTGCACCTGCTCGACCTCTATCGGGATAATGATAGTCAATGGTGGGAATGGCTAAAACACCTAGACACCACACCCAAAGGTTTTTTAATCGCCCTGCGCGATTGTTGTCAGGTAAAAGGCCAAGAAGCCAAAGTTCCTGACTTTGTCCTCGAAAAACTAGCTCCTATCAATGGAAAAACCGTTAATGTACCCGAATTTTTACCTAGCTCAATCGGTAATCCCCTAGTCTTATCCTAGCCAAGAGCATCTCTCCTTTGCCCCACCCTCCCAGATTTTATTAAAGAAATCGGTAAAGTTGCGGGGATCGATCGAACCCTGAAGGAAGATAGGGAATAAACGACAGAGACAAAAAAGACTATGGGCAAACCGACTGGCTTTATCGAATTCCTGCGTGAACTTCCTTCCGAACTTACCCCCCTCGATCGCCTTCATAATTGGGATGAGTTTCATCTTCCCATGCCAGAAGATAAACTCCGCAATCAGGCAGCCCGTTGTATGGATTGTGGTACACCATTTTGTCACACGGGAACCCTAATTAGTGGCATGGCCAGTGGTTGCCCGATTAATAACCTGATTCCCGAATGGAATGATTTAATCTATCGAGGATTGTGGCGAGAAGCCCTCGATCGCCTCCATAAAACCAATAATTTCCCCGAATTTACCGGTAGAGTCTGCCCCGCCCCCTGTGAGGGTTCCTGTGTTCTCGGTATTCATAATCCCCCCGTTACGATCAAAAATATTGAATGTTCGATTATTGACAAAGGTTGGGAATCCGGTTGGATTACTGCCAATCCCCCCGCCATCCGTACCGGCAAAAAAGTGGCCGTGATCGGTTCTGGACCTGCTGGATTAGCAGCCGCCGACCAGTTAAATAAAGCCGGTCACTGGGTGACAGTTTATGAACGGGCCGATCGCCCCGGGGGACTATTAATGTACGGTATCCCCAACATGAAGTTAGATAAGGAAGAAGTGGTTCTGCGTCGTCTCCAGATGCTGGAACAGGAAGGGGTAAAAATGGTCTGTAACACGGAAGTGGGCAAGGATATCAGCAGCCAAGACCTATTAAACGAATACGATGCCGTGGTTATCTGTACCGGGGCCACCAAACCCCGGGATTTAAACATCGAAGGTCGCCAATTAAAGGGCATTCACTTCGCCATGGAGTTTCTCACCGCTAATACAAAGGCACTATTAGACGGACAGCCGGGGGAGGATTTTATCTCGGCCGCGGGTAAAGACGTGGTAATTATCGGCGGTGGTGACACGGGAACCGACTGTGTGGGGACTTCCCTGCGTCATAACTGCCGTAGCGTCACCCAATTAGAAATTATGCCGCAACCGCCCCGAGAACGGGCCGCCGATAATCCCTGGCCCGAATGGCCGAAAACCTACCGTCTGGACTATGGACAAGAGGAAGCAGCCGCGCGTTTTGGTGATGACCCCCGGGTTTATACCACCACGGCGACTAAATTCGAGGGGGATAGCGAGGGTAACGTCACAGGGATCCACACGGTACAGGTGGAATGGCAACGCAACGAAAAAGGGCAGTTTATCCCCCAACCGGTAGCAGGAACAGAAAAAGTCATCCCGACGCAATTAGTTCTATTGGCCATGGGATTTTTGGGACCAGAACAGCCTTTACTCGATGATTTAGGCTTAGAAAAGGATGCCCGCAGCAATATCAAGGCCGAACACGGTCAATTTGCCACTAGCTTACCGAAAGTGTTCGCCGCAGGGGATTGTCGTCGTGGTCAAAGTTTGGTAGTTTGGGCGATTAATGAAGGTCGCGGGGCCGCCAGGGAATGCGATCGCTTTTTGATGGGGGCGACGGATTTACCTTAGACCAGTAGTTAGGACTTGCGGCAAAAAGTTTTTTGTGGGGGCAGGGTGTGGGGTGTGGGGTGTAGGGTTTTACCGATTTTCAGGGAAAAAGTCCCTGAATTTTCCCCCCGATCACTCCCAGATGCGGTACTTTTTGATTTCTAAAAGGTCTAAAAGTCTTACCCAACAAGGTTTTTAGATTTATTCAGCCAGCCATAGTTACTCCCGCCATTGTCCTGACTTGCTGGGGGTGTTTTCCCCTGGTTATAGTCAGGGCCAAAAAGAGGCCTCAGCCATAGCCATCAAAACCGAACCGCCGGTCAAACCTTCTCAATCTGAAGAGGAGGAGCGAGGAAACAATTGTCCCTATTGCCTATCTAGACAATTGCTCCCTGTTTAAACCGTTGCCGCCGATGAATCAAGCACCACCTGTTCATTGGTGGGTAACTCCAGACAATAACCCGCACCGTAAACGGTTTTAATATAGCGAGGGTGGCGGGGATCGGGTTCTAGTTTCGTTCTCAGATGGCGAATATGAACGCGAATAGTCTCGATATCATCATCGGGATCGTATCCCCAGACCTCCTTGAGAATATCACTAGGGGAAACGGTTTGACCGTGACGTTGGAGAAGACAGTGGAGTAACTCGAATTCTAGATGGGTTAACTTGACCACACTTTCAAACCAGACCGCCTCAAAACGTTCGGGAACCAGGGTTAAAGGTCCAAAACTGAGTATTTCTGAGTGTTTAGCGGCTTGGGGAATGCGATCGGTGCGTCTGAGGAGAGCGCGTACCCTAGCTAACATTTCCTCCACCTCGAAAGGTTTGGTCAGGTAATCATCGGCACCGGCGTTAAAACCTTCCACTTTATCTTGGGTTTGTCCCAAGGCTGTGAGCATCAAAATCGGGATGTCGGACGTGCGTTCATCTCGTCGCAAACGCTGACAGACGGTAAAACCATCGACTTTGGGCAGCATTAAATCCAGCATGATTAAATCGGGTTGTAACTGGACGGCCAAGGCCTGGCCTTTAATCCCGTCCTCTGCGGGATTAACGTCATAACCCGCCATCTCCAAGTTGATGGAGACTAATTCCGCGATTGCAGGATCATCATCGATTACAAGTATTCGGGGCATTACCAGAGTGTTATGACTAACGGTTTGGGTAGGGAGTTGCTAAATGTGTTCTCGCTGACATCGCAACTAGGGCTTTGTCTCTCAAGGGCTTGAGTTTAGCACAACATAAAGAATCCTGTACTGATTATAAGCATGATTGCTAAATTCGGTTTTAATTTGTGAAATTTTGCTGATATAAGTCTCGTGAATGTTAAGAATTGCTAAGAAGCGTGAAGAATGTCGAGCAAGAATTGATATTGGTGCTAGATTATACCATCTCTCTCCCCAAGATCAACTAGGGAGCAGTTTTTCACTAATCTTTACAATTGCGCCATCTCGATCGATACCGGTTTTAACTGGCGGTCAAGTCCTGCTAGAGCTAAATTTCTCCCCTAAGCTCCCCCAGAGGTACTGTAAAAATTCTTAATAAAATTACCGATCGATTCAGTTTAATCTACCAAAATAGACGGTTTTAGTAAGCATCTGTAACGAACCCGATCCATTCTACTCATCCAAACAGGTGATCATAATATGAGCGTTAATTTATCAACTCAACTGCGGGAAGGCACGAAAAAATCCCACACCATGGCAGAAAACGTCGGTTTTGTCAAGTGTTTTCTCAAAGGCGTGGTAGAAAAAACTTCCTATCGCAAACTGGTGGCTAACCTCTACTTCGTCTATTCGGCCATGGAGGAGGAGATGGAAAAACTTCGTAGTCATCCCGTCGTTTCTAAAATCTGTTTTCCTGAACTCAATCGTAAAAATACGCTGGAACAGGATTTATATTTTTATTACGGTCCCAATTGGCGCAACGAGATCGCTTTATCTCCCGCAGGTCAGGCCTACGTTAACCGGATTCGGGAAATCGCCACAACAGAACCCGAATTATTAGTCGCTCATTCCTATACCCGTTATCTCGGCGATCTGTCCGGGGGGCAAATCTTGAAAAAAATCGCCGAAAAAGCGATGAATCTGGAAACTGGTGGCACGGCTTTCTATGATTTCAAAGATATTTCCGACGAAAAAGCCTATAAAAACCACTATCGTCAAACCCTCGACGAGTTACCAGTGGATCAAGCCATGGCTGATCGCATTGTCACCGAAGCTAACGCCGCTTTTGGCATGAACATGAAAATGTTCCAAGAGTTGGAAGGTAATCTGATCAAAGCGATCGGAATTATGCTCTTTAATACTCTCACCCGTCGTCGCACCACCAGCAGCACCGAAACTGGATTGGCTACCGCCGAATAGTAGTCAAGAAAACCAAAAAAAACGGAAATTCTAGAATTGGGGTAATGGTCAGCCTTGACATCCTCGCCGCCCTAAAAGTGCGGCGATTCCTAAACCTCACGATTTAAGTTTCTGCTTCCACCACCGTCGCATACCACAGTTAAAAAACCATGTACTGTCTTACACA